>JANLSK010000249.1:0-20659 GCA_031362415.1 Actinomycetes bacterium
CGACGTGATCGGCCAGGTCGCAGACGGCCTCGTTCCCCGACGAGATGGCAATGCCGATGCCCAGTCCACGCTGGGCTCCGGCGGCCAGGACCGATCGCACCAGGAAGCCGCTCTGCGAGACCACCGACACTCCGCCGCTCCGGAGGTCGAGCCGTCCGCCGGTGAACAGGTTCACACCCAGCGGGACGTTCTTGAACCCACTGCAGTTGGGTCCGATCACGGCCAGGCCGTGGCTGCGGGCCGCATCGACCAGCCGAGCCTGCAAGGCCCGACCCTCTTCGCCCAACTCCCCGAAGCCGGCAGCAGCGACAGCCACTCCCCCGCACCCGAGCACCGCCGCTTCCTCGACGAGCGCGACGGACCGCTCGGCGTTCACCAGGGCGAGCACGGCATCGATGGGCCCGTGCTCGGCGACGCATGCCGTGAGGCTGGTAAAGGCCTTTCGTTCGTAGAGGGTCTCGCGGCTCGGGTTCACCAGGTGCACGCTGCGCCCGGCTTCGAGCATCGGCAGCACGGCGTTGTTCGACATGCCGAGCTTCTCGTTGGCGCCGACGACGGCCAGGCTCGTGGGAGCGAGGAGCCGACGCAGGTTGACGGCCATCCGGTGCGGGGACTGGTCGTCGCTCACATCGCTCACGTCGCTCATCCGGCTGATGGCGTCGGGGCCAGGAGGGCCCCGCCGAGGGACGACGGCGTCGATGGGCGTGCGAGCCGGTCACACTGCACGGTTGTCTCCCCTCGCTCAGCCACAGCGCTTCGCGGCCCGGGCCATGATGCGTGCCGCGTCGACGATCGCCCGAACGTGGCTGCCCGATCCGATCTCGCCACCGGGGTCCGTGGCCGTGATCTCGAAACGGTGCATGGCGCCCTCCTGAGCCCCGTAGGTTGCGGTCACCTCGACCGTGGCCCCGACGGGCGTGGGCGCCGAATGGCGCACGTCGATGCTCACGCCCACCGACAGCTCGCCCTCGCCCAGAAGCGGCGTCAGCATCCGGGCGGCCGTCACCTCCATGAGCGCCACCAGTCGGGCCGTCGCCAGCACGGCCGGGAATACGTCGCCGCTCGCCATGCCGACCGTCGAGGCCAGATCGTCGGCGCCGACCACGTAGGTGAGCGCCTCGGTCGTTCCCGGTTCGATCATGGCGGCGACGCTAGACGGTGGCCGGCCGATCGACGCAGCCGACAGCGGGTCGGCGACGGTCGCTACGCTGCCCGCCATGACCATCGAACCCGGCTCCCTGTTCGACCTCTCGGGACGGGTGGCGTTGGTCACCGGCGGGGGGACGGGCATCGGCGCGGCCACGGTCAGACTGCTCGCTCAGTATGGTGCGTCGGTCGTGCTGGCCGGACGCACACCGGAGTCGCTCGAACGGGTCGCCACGGCGGTGTCGGCCGAGACCGGCCAGCGATGCGTCCCGATCCGCTGCGACGTGAAGGTCGAAGACGACGTGATCGCCTTGGCGGCGCAGGCCATCGCCGAGTTCGGCCAGGTCGACATCCTCGTGAACAACGCCGGTGGCACCCGGATGATGCCCATCGAGAGCACCCCCACCCGGGTGTGGGACAGCGTCTTCTCGCTCAACTCCCGCGGTCCGTTCCTCCTCACCCGCGAGGTCGGGCGGCACATGATCGAGCGGCGGACGGGCTCCGTGGTGAACATCTCGTCGTCCGCCGGCGTCCGGGGCGTCCTCGGTGGCAGCGCCTACGGGGCGTCCAAGGCCGGCCTGCAGATGTTCACCCAGATCGTCGCCGGCGAGTGGGGCCGCTTCGGGATCCGGTCGAACTGCGTGGCCGTGGGGCTGGTGGCCTCCGAGAACGCCGTCGAAGCCTGGAAGGTCGCCAACCTCGACCCCGCCGAGATCTCGGCCGCCATGCCGCTGCGCCGCGTCGGCCAGCCATCGGAGATCGCCTCCGTCGTGCTCTTCCTCGCCAGTGACGCCGCATCGTTCGTGACCGGCCAGGTCTTCTCAGCCGACGGCGGCGCCCAGATGGCTGGCATCCCCCTCGACTGACCGCCCTCGCCTGACCGCCCCCCGACGCTCCCGGTCAGGCCTCGATGACCACCCGATCGCTCGCCGCTCTCCCGAACGTCTCGGGGGCGTAGATCTCCTCGGCCCGTGTGGGCGGCACCACGAACGTGCCCGGGGTCGTGGCTCGGGCCACGTAGGTGTAGTCGTAGGAGCCCGCCGGCACCACGGTGGCGAAGGCTTCGGCGCGGTCGTCGCGGAGATTCTGGTGCTCGAACCACGTCGGCCAGCACCACCATGGGCAATACGGACGGATACCGTCCCCATTGGTCAGGGCCGGATCATCGGGTATCTCCGGGGTGGTGGCCAAGGCGGGGTTCGAGATCTCGAGTCCGGCAGGGAGCGGGTCGACGAGCGCCACCTGGGTGCGTTGACTCTCGGCGATCATCGTGAGGCGCACCCGTACGTTGGCGCCGGCCGTGATCCGCCAGGTCCCGTCAGCATCACGGGTGACGTCACCGGGATCGTCGACGGCCTCGTAGGTCCGTTCGACCACGAAACCCCGGTCGAGAGGATCGAGCACCAGATCCTCGGGGGCGTAGCGCAGGCCGAGCCTGTAGTACAGACGGCCGGTCCCCTCGCGGCCCACCACGATGTCGGTGTCGCCCCGGGCGATCAGCTCGGTGGTGGGGATGCTGATGCGGGCCCGGTCGGTGGAACGGCCGGCGAAGGTGTGCTCGCCGGCGAAGGTGTCGCCGAGCCAGACCCGGGCCACGAAGTCGGGCGTCTCGGCCTCGAACGTGTCGAAGTAGCCCTTGAGCGCCAAGAGGATGAACACGTTCTCCTGGATGTTGTTCCATCGGCCTCGGGTCTGATTGCCGAGCAACCCCGACACGACCTTGGGGATGAGGTCGCTGGCGGGCCGCTCGGAGATGAGCGCGGCAAGCGCCAGGCCGTCGGTGCGCCGGTCGGAGTGCAAGATCACGTAGGCGTCGTCGCTCACGGCGGTGGTGAAGTTGGCGCCACCCGCGGTCTCGACGGCCCGGTTGTCGAAGATCCGGCCGATCGCCTCGTCGGTTGCGGCATCGCCGATGACCGGCCAGAGCCAGGCCAGGGCGTCGAGCGGCAGCTCTTGGCCCCGGTCGTCCCAGAGCGCATCGGCCTTGTTCGTATCGCGATCACCCGCCAGCATCCTCACGTGGAGGGCATAGGCGCTCAAGGTGTCACGTGCCTCCTGGCCGTACTCGCTCGGAATGCGATTCTCGATATCGGACAGATACCCTCGTGCCCCGGCCAGGGCACCATCAGACACGGTGAAGCCGCTGTCGCGGGCCAGCACGAGAGCATGGGTGGCCTGGATCGAGTGGTACGGCTCCGAACGACGGTTCCGTTCCCAGGACGGGAATCCGCCGTCGGGGTTCTGCAGCGCGACGAGTCCGGCGATGTCGGCTCTCACCCCGGCATCGAGCTCGGCCGGGCTGGGTAGATCGTCGGCGTCGAAGGCCTCGAGCACGTCGCGCAGGGCCACGATCGACATGATCCGCGACGCTCGGGCATCGGCGCTGTCGTAGGGATACCGGCTGATGTAGAGCACGGCGTCGGTGAGGGCCTGCAACGCCGTCGACGACGTGGTCACCTCGAGCCCACCGAACTGGGGGACGACTCCGGTGGGAGCCAGCAACGGTTGGATGGTCGCGCCACCGTCGAGCACTCCGTAGGTGGCGAAAACCTCGGCGGTCGCTGGCGTGTACACCGGAAGCTCGACGATGGTGGCGTCGGCGGCATCGCCGCTCACTGCGGCAACCCGGAAGCGAGCCGTACCGGCCCGATCGGTCGTCACCGGGAAGCGCACCTCGACCCGGTCGTTGGCCGGCACGCTCACCCTTCGCCCGGCTGGTCCGTCGAGCGTGAGGTTCGAGGTCTGGAGAGCGACGTCGACCTCCATGGTCTCGTCGGTCTGGTTCTGCACCACGACCGGCAGCTCGAAACGATCGCCGAAGTTGGCGAACCTCGGGGCCGAGGGCCGCACCATCAACGGCAGACGGGCCGTGATGTTGGCCTCGGCCGAGCCGAACCGATCGGCCCCGGCGACGGCCACCACCATCACCCGGTAGCGCGTGAGGCTGTCGGGCAGCGGAACGTCGACGCCCACGGTCCCCGCGGCATCGGTCGTGAGGCTGGGCTCGAACACCGCCAGCGCATCGAAGCTCGTCCGCTCCCCGATGGGTGTGGCCCCGGGTGGCCCACCGGCCTCGCCGGTGGCGCCAAGGCCCTGTTCTGCCGCTGGCCCCGGTGCCGCCTGCGACGCGTCGGCGGCCGTCCGTTCCGCGCTCGTTGTCTCAGAAGCGGCCGCCGAGGTCGACGGGGCAGCGGCGCTGTCACCGTCGGCTCCGGCACCGGCCTGGCCGAGCAGCGACGCCGGATCGACGAGCACGATGCTCTGACGGCCGTAGGTGGCCTGGAGATACGTCGAGAACTGCCCGTAGAACACCGAGAGCGGATCTCTCAGCTCGTAGCCGCTGAGCGCCAGGACGGCCTCGTCGACCACCATCACCGCCACCTCGGCCCCGGCCACAGGCGCGCCAGCCGTGTCGACCACGGTGACGTCGACGCCCGTCGTGGAGCCGGGCTCGACGGCCGCGGCCCGAGGCACGGCAGTGACCGTGAGCGTCCGTGACAAGGTCGAGATCGGCAGCGAGATCTGACCGGTGGCGAACGCCGGGCGCGCGGCCACGTCAGGCAACGGCGTACCGTCATCGGCGGTGCGCGGCGTGGTGCCGACCACCTCGAACGAGATCGCCAGACCGGGGATCTGACGGTCGCTGATGGAAACCTCGACGATGGCCGAACCGTCGACGACCTCGAAGGTCTGCGTCGCGTCGATGCCGTTGCGGGTGATCGTGGCCAGCCCGTGACCCGAGAACGGCGCCAGCACGAGCAGCTCGGCGGTCTCGCCGGGCGCGTACTCGGCCCGGTCGGGAACGATGGTGAGCGACTCCTGCTCGATGGCGCGGCTGGGCCGCCCGTCGCCCCCGGTCACCCAACGGGTGAGCTCGCTGCGGCTCGCTCCCCCGACGCCGTCCTCGATCGTCGAGCTGATCGTGAACGTGCCGCCGACCGTCGTCGGGAAGCTGCACGAGACCGGCTCGGCGGCCGAGGTCACGGAGCAGTTCTGGGTCTCGACGGGCTGCTCGCTCCATTCGCCGCCTTCGAACTTCCATTCGAGTCGCTCGGCGGTGAGGGTGAGCTCCCGGCCGGCCACGGCTGCGCCGTCGATGTCGGTGACGACGGCCTCGACATCGAGCGGATCACCCGCACGGACGAACGTCCGGGTTCCGCGCAGTCCCACGTACAGCTCGCCCGGATGCACGAGCACGCTCGTACGCGACGCCAGGACCTGACGGTTCACGTCGGTCACGCTGGCCTCAGCGGTGACCGTGACCGGGAGATCGGGCAGCGTCCCCTCGGGCCCCACGAAGTCGATCTGGAGATAGTGGGCGCCGGCGGCGTCGGTCGTGCCGCTGAACACCTCCACGTCGACGTCGCTCTCTCCGAAGGGGGGAAAGCAGCAGCCCTCGTCGAAGACCACGTCGCCGGCGAACGGACCGTCGAGGCCGCCGTTGAACTCGAAGCCGAAGGCGTCGCTGGCGATCCACCAGGGGGTGAACTCGCCGAAGGTGAACTCGTCCCAGCCCGGCGGCGAATAGACCGCGTCGGCGGTGGTGACTCGCCAGTCGACGGGCGCCGCGCCGAGCGGACCGCCGGCGTAGTAATCGGCGTCGGCGGCGACGGTGGCGGGCCGCGTGCTCACGAACGGCCCCGGGCTCTCGTGGCGGGCCACCACCTCGAACTCGGGCCGGCGGAACTCCTGGATCTCGAAGACGTGCTGGGTCGCCGCGAACGGCACACCGGCAACGCCCGTCAGCGTCAGCTCGACGAAGGCGACGCCGAGGTTGGCCTCGACCGGCACATCGAGCTGGAAGTCGAAGCCCCCCAGGGGATTCAGCTCCGCGTCTCCCTTGGCGATCTCGTTGCCCTTGGGGTCACGGACGAGGTAGGAGACGGTGGCGTCGTCGTCGAGGAGCTGGAGCTGCGCGTCGCCGCTCGAGCTGAGCCTGCGGGCGATACCCTTCACCGACACCGTCTCGCCCGGACGGTACACGCGCCGGTCGTCGATCACGTACCAGACGGCGGTGTCGTCCGTGGCGTACCCCTGCCAGGTGGCGCCGTAGAAGCCCGGTGTCAGCAACGCGACGTCGTCGCCCCTGGTCGCGACGAGCGCGCCGAAGCCGTTCCCCAACGTGCTCAGCCCGGCCAGGCCCTCGGCGTCGGTGGTAACTGTCTGATTCTGGCCCACGATGTCGATGTCGAGCCCGGCGATGGGGGCGCCGGTCGTGAGGTCGGTGGCCCACACCACGAGCTCGTCGTTGTCGGCGAACGCGTCGAGCCCGATGGCGGTTGCCTGCACCCAGCTCATGGTGGGCCGGTTCTGCCAGTACTCGTTGCTGGAGGGACTGTACGTCTCGGTCGTCTCGACGCGAACGACAACGTGACCCCGTTCGCCGTCGAGCGCACCCGCCAGGTCGATGACGGTCTCGGATCGACGGTTGGGGTCGTCCCCCGTGTCGAGCCTCGTGTCGAGCAGCTCGGGCCACTGCGGCACCGGCGTGTCGCGGTCGGGATTCGACATCGACTCGATGAGATACCGGTTGTAGCTGTCCCACTCGTCGGGTTCGACGGCAAAGACCTGCACGCGCAGCTCGTCGTGGCCGACCGAGCCGACCGAGATCGTCTGACCCGCGGCGAGCGGGTCGAGGGTGATCAACGGCTGGAGGAAGGGGTGCAGGATGGGGACGGCATCTCCGATCTCGACGGTTTCGGTCTCGTCCTCGGCGAGGACCTGGCCGTAGATGTCGACGGTACCCGCAGGAACCGTGATGGTGTACGTGGCGCGGGCCTCGGTGAGGCCTCCGATGTCGATCGTGTCGCCGTAGGCGTTGACGAACAACCCGGGCAGCGCCGGCTCGATCCGGACCGTTTCCGGGTCGAGCTGGTCGACGTCGATCGAGTTGTTGAACCGGACGAGGAGGTTCGTGCCAGGAGGGCACTGCGGACCGAAGCCGCATTCCGTGGCCACCACGCGCAGGGGCGCGTACGTGCGATTGCGGTAGGTCACCGACCCCGTCGTGGTGCGCGGGCCTTCAGCCGACGGTGTGCCCTCGCCGATCTCCACGGTGATGGCGGTGTCGGTGGGAAGCGGCTCGACCGGGCGGAAGGCGATCCAGCGATCGGTGGCGAGGGCCCCGAGACCGCCGCGGATCTGTCGGGCGACGTCGTCGGCCTCGATCTCGGCCCTGGTCGCCACCCTCACGGGGTACTGATCGTCGCCGGCTCGCAGCACCACATGGTCGAGCACGGCGACAGCATCGACCCGCTGATCGAACACGGCGATGAACACCGGTTCGAGCCCGAGCGTCGAGTCCTCGGGCTGAAACGACTGCACGGTGACCGGCGGCGTGGCGAACTCGAACGTCACGGGGTCGGCGAGCGTGGCCCCGGAGGCCGACTCGGTGCCCGCGGGCACGGTGACCGTGAACTCGGTGGCCATGGCGAGACGGTCGACCGGCGCGCCATCGTCACCAGCGAGCGGCTGGCCGTCGGCGTCGACGTTGGCGTCGAAGCGCAGGGTGCGGGTGCCGATCCACTGCCAGCGGCCGGGCACATCGGGAGTGATCGTGGCCGGCACGGTGGCTGCGTCGAGTTGGTCGAGCGTCCCCAGCGCCACCATGGGCTGGCTGAACGTGATGGTCACGAACGGGGCGACGGCCACCTCGCCCTCGGGCTGGTAGCGCAGCACCTCGAGCGCCCCGGCGGGCGGCGTTGCCGGCCCGGCGGGTGCGTTCGCATCGGGAGCGGGCGGGAAGGACACGTCGACCGTCTCGCCGGTGCGAGGAGGCGCCAGGGTCTGAGCCGGGAATCTGAAGTCCTCGCGCAGCGCGGCCTCGTCGACCCAATCGTCGAGACGGTCGAAGATCGCCGCGAGCGCGGCTGCGTCGAGCGGCGACCCGTCAACCACGGCCACGGGCTCGGCCGGAGCCGCCTCGGCCTCTCCTTCGCTCAACCGCAGGCCCAGCACGCCCGACGCCGACCGTCCCGCCGTGACCGGCCCGGGATCACGATCGCCACCTCCGGCCCCGGTCGTGGCCGACTGAAGTGACGTCGTCGATGGCGCGCTCTGCTCGTCGCCATCGTCCGACGTGCACGAGGTTGCCAGCACAGCGCCCACGATGAGCACCGTGACCGCCCGACGCCAGCCGACTCTGCCGTTCGTGAACCCCGGAAGCATCATGGGGACATCCTCTCTCGCGGCAGACCCCTCGGCGACCATGTCGCAGCTTCGACGCTCGACACCCCGCGTCGGTTCCCGCCGCCAGCCAGGGATGTGAGGCACCTACAGTTCCATGGATCGACCCACGATTCCGGAGGTCCCACCAGTGCCGACAACGCCGAACGGGGTCTCACCGATGTCCACCTCCGAGCCGGTCCACGACCTCTACACCGCAGACGAGCTGGCGTCGTTCACGGAGTCCGGCGGCTACCTCGGCTGGCGGACCGGGATCGAGAGCAACGGATCCTGGACGTTCTTCGTGGCCGGCGACTGAAAGCTGCACACGGGTCTTCTTCGCGCCGGCCTCGGCAGGGCATGTGGCGCAGGGACATGGCCCGCTCGCCGGGGAGGTGCGCTCGAAGGCGCCGTGCCCACCCGGCCGGCGCGCCCGGCCGCGGGCGCGGCAGCGGCCGTCGGCCCGGCGCTCGAGGTCAGGGACGTGACGGTGCGCTTCGGCGGCAACGTCGCGGTGGACGGGGTGTCACTGCACGTCGAGCGCGGTGAGCTCGTCGGGCTGATCGGCACCAACGGCGCCGGCAAGTCGACGCTCCTGAACGCCATCAGCGGCTTCGTTCGCTGCGATGGACACATTGCGGTGATGGGCTGCGACGTGTTGTCGATGTCGGCCCCCCGTCGTCACGCCGAAGGTCTCGGACGCGGCTTCCAGTCCGCCCGGCTCTACCCCGATCTCACGGTCCGGGAATCGATCATGGTGGCGCTCGAAGCGAGGGAACGATCGCTGCTCGCGCCGTCGATGACCGGCCTGCCACCCTCACGCCGGGTCGAGCGCCGCAAGCGAGCCGAGGCCGACGAGCTCGTGAACTACCTCGGCCTCGGGCGCTACGCCGACCATTACATCGCCACCCTGTCGACGGGCACGCGTCGCATCGTGGAGCTCGGGAGCCTGCTCGCCGTCGACGCCCGGGTCCTCCTCCTCGACGAGCCGACGGGGGGCATCGCGCAGCGCGAGACCGAGGCCTTCGGGCCACTCATCAAGCGCATCCAGCGCGAGCTCGACGCGGCGGTGCTCGTGATCGAGCACGACATGCCCCTGATCATGGCGATCAGCGACCGGGTGTACTGCCTGGAGACCGGGACCGTCATCGCCGAGGGCACCCCGGAGGTCATCCGCCGAGATCCCGCCGCATTGGCGTCGTATCTGGGCACCGACGAACGGGCGATCGACCGGAGCGATTCGACACGAGCGTGAGCCCGAGCGTGAGCCCGATGGCAACGGGCTCGTGCGCGCGTCAGTGCTCGCCGTTGATGGTGAAACCGCCGTCGGCGGTGATGATCGAGCCGGTCACGAAGGCCGACTCGTCGGCGGCGAGATAGGTGGCCGTGTACGCGATGTCGTCGGGTACACCGAGACGGGTGAGATGGCCGGGCGAGATGCCGGCGCCGGTGTCGCCCTTGGCCACGACCCGACCGACCACGATGGCGTTGCAGCGGATGTTGCGGGGGGCCTCCTCGACGGCGATGCTGCGGGTGATGGAGTTCATACCGCCCTTGGCCGCGGCGTACGCCGCGAAGCCCGAGATGCCAACGATCGACTGGCCCGACGAGATGTTGACGATCGATCCGCCGCCCGCCGCTTCAAGGTGCGGGACCGCGTACTTCGTGGTCCAAAAAACGTTGCCGGTGAGCGCGCCCAGGATGATCGAGTTCCACTCGTCGGTCGTGTAGTCGACGAGGCGCTTGATGGTGGTGCTCACGATGTCGGTGGGCGCGGCGTTGTTGATGAGCGTGGTGAGCTTCCCAAAGCGGGACACGGTGGCCTCGATGCAGTCGTGGACGCTCTGCTCGTCGGTCACGTCGAGGCGGATGAACTCGGCGTCGCCGCCAGCTTCACGAATGCGGGCCACCACCTTCTGGCCCCGCTCCACGGTGCGGCCGGTGACGGCCACCTGGGCGCCCTCGCGAGCGAACATCTCGCAGATCGACCGGCCGATCCCTCGTGTGGAGCCCGTCACCAGTGCCACTTTGCCCGTGAGTCTCATCGTCGTCCCGTGTCTCTCGTGGGGCGCTCCCCGATCTCACCTGGCGCCCTGGTGGCACGGATGTTAGATACGCCACCCCAGCACACACACGACCCGGGAGAGACGACCCCATGGCGCCACGACTCGACGGCAAGGTGGTGTTGATCACCGGGACCGGTGGTGGCCAAGGCCGCGCCGGTGCGCTGGCGTTCCATGGAGCCGGGGCCATCGTCCACGGATGCGACCTCGATGCCACAGCCCACGGCGAGACCGTGCGGATGGTCGACGCGGCCGGCGGCACCATGACCGGCGGGGCACCCGTCGATCTGGCCGATCCCGATGCTGCTGCCGGCTGGGTCGCCGACGCCGTTGCCACCCACGGGCGCATCGACGTCGTGTACAACAACGCCTCGGCTGCCCGCTTCGGTGCCGTCGACGAGATGAGCGTCGACGACTGGCGCTTCACGATGCGCAACGAGCTCGACCTCGTGTTCTTCGTGACCCGTGCGGCGTGGGCCCATCTCGGGGTTCGGGGCGGGGTCGTGCTCAACACGGCGTCGATCGCCGGACTCACCGGATCCTCGAAGCATCCCACGCTGGCCCACAGCACCGCCAAGGGCGGGGTGATCGCCATGACCCGCCAGATGGCTGTCGAGGGCGCACGGCTGGGCATCAGGGCGTTGAGCATCAGCCCGGGCCCGATCGTCACGCCGGGGACGGCCGACCTGTTCGCCGATCCGACGGTGTACGACCTCTTCGCCGCCGACACGGCGGTGAAGCGCCTCGGCGTCCCCGCTGACATCGCCGGGGTGGCCGTCTTCTTGGCCTCTGACGAAGCAGCCTTCATGACCGGCACCGACGTGGTCGTCGACGGTGGCGCCACCGCGTTCTCGGTGTGACCCCGGGCGCTCGGACGGTGCGGCGGGCGACGGAGTTGGGCCGCAGCGAGCGACAAGCGACAGGCGACCGACTGACGGGTGACGGGCGACGGCGTCAGCGGCCTCGTGTGAGGAGCATGGCGCCGGCCACGGGCCCGCCGCCGGCGCCCACGGCGGCCACGCGCAGATCCTTGGCTGACGGGAACCCGTCGAACCATTGATGGTGGGTGATCGTGTGCCCGGCAACCGTCGCCCGCCCCGACTCCGCAACGGGGCCCACGGCGCGACTCCGACACCGGAAGCGGGCCGGTGCTGGCGGCTGGAAGAACCGGGTGCAGGCGTGGCAGCGATAGATGAGGAGCTCGGCCGGCGGGCCTCCCGTCCAGGACGGCCGCGACTCGGGCGTGAGGGCAGGCAGCATCCGGAAGGCCGGGCGCTCGGTCATCGTGGATCCTCGGGGCTCGGTGCGACGGTCGCGGCCGGGGCCGGGGTCACCCCGGGAACCCCGCGGTGGGCGATCCAGTCCTGCGACAGCTCGGGGACGGCGATCCCGAGGCGCTCGGCGATGTAGCGGGTGCAGAGGTTGCCGTGGCCCATGTCGGTGTCGGCGCGCTGCTCGCCGCGGGCGATGCGCAGGTCGGCCTGACGGATGACCGTGGTCGCCATGAACAGCGCCGAGCGGATCTCGAACCAGTCGAGGTCGGGCAGGCTCCGACCCACGGCATCCTCGTAGTGGGCCACGACCTCGCCGGAGCTCGGGTACCCGTCGAGACGAGGGATGCCGGCGGCCTCGGCGTGGAAGGCGTCCATGAACGACCAGTGGCCGAGGTCGATGCCCGCGGGGCCGATCGTGGCCAGCTCCCAATCGATGACGGCGGCCACCCGCACGTCGTCGCCCGGGCCCACGGGATCGTCGTAGATCACGTTGCCGATGCGTGCGTCGCCCCAGACCAGCACCGGATCACCGGCCCGCTCGGCCACCGCCGGCGCCCGCTCGGCCAGCCAGGCCAGCGCAGCGTCGGTCACCGGGTACGGCCGATCCTCGACCACCCACCGGTAGTAGCGGCTCAGCCGCTCGAGCTCGGCGGCCACCCCGGGTGCAGCGCCGAGGGGGTCGACGAGGAAGGCCAACGGCGTACGCCAGTCGAGCAGGTGGATGGCCGCCAGGGCCTCGATCCCGGCGTCGCTCACCCGACGACGTTGCGACGGTTCGAGCGTGGGCAGCCAGCCGTTGGTGTGCACCGACGGCTTGGCCAACGGCACGCGCCCGCGCACCTCGCTCATCACGAAGAACGGCACGCCCAGCACGCTCGGATCGACTTCGGCCCACCACACCCGGGGCACGGGGACGGTCGACTGGCGAGCGAGCGCGTCGAGGACCCGCGCCTCGCGCACGGCGTCGGGATGCTCGAAGATCTGCGTCCGCTCCGACGGCTGGAGGCGTAACACCAACCTCACGTCATGGGGGCGCTCGGCGTCGCTCCACTGGGCACCAAACAGGACCGTCTCGTTCGACTGACCGCCCACCCGTTCATCGGCGAAGGTGACGGTGAGGTCGCGAACCCCGCCGACGGAGACGGGCTGGAGCCGGGCTGCGACCCATCGCTCCAGCGCCACCCGCCGACACTCCGACGATCCGCCGCCCGCACCGACGCCTTGATCGGCGCTCACGAACAGGTCCCGATGAATGCATCGACGAGGCCACCGAGATGCTCGGCGGTGCTGCCGTGCAGGACCAACTCGTCGGCACCCGCATCGAGATACTCGTGGAGCCGCGCCGCGCACTCGCCGGCCGTCCCGACGGCCGACGATGACGGCAGCCAGGGAGCGGGAAACGTGCGTGACAGCTCGATGAGCTCGGAGCGGGGCAGCGCCTTGTCGGCCGACCGTCCGCCGAGCGCCACGAGCGTGGGATGGCTGCGGTAGCGGGCCAGATCGGTGGCGGGCCAGCCGTTGGCCGCTGCCAAGGCGTCGCCCAGGCCCGGGAGCTGGAGATAGCCGGCCGCTCGGGCGCCCACCGCCAGATCCTCGTCGCCCAGGGTGCGGTCGGGCGCCACGACCACGGTGGCGTAGCAGCGGATGGCATCGGGATCGCGCCCGCTCGAGGCTGCCGCGTCGCGAACGACGCCGACCGAGCGGGCCACGCCCTCAGGTGTGAGGAAGGGATGGAGGATCGCTCCGTCGAACGCCTGCCCGGCCAAGGCCAAGGTACGGGGGCCGATCGCGGCCAACAGCACCGGCGGGGGCGCCACCTCGGCCCGCTGCGCAAGTCGCAGGGCCGGGAAACGTCCGGCCGGGCCGTCGTAGTCGACGGTCTCGCCCGCCCACAGGCGCCGCAGGATCCGGGCCGTGTCGCCCATGATGGCCAGCGTCGGCTCGGGGGCGCCGTAGTTGATCCAGCGCCACGACGCCGACCGGCCCAGCCCGAGCGCGAACCGTCCTCCCGAAAGCGCTTGCAGGGTCTGACCCATCGAGGCCAGCACCATCGGATGACGAAGGCCGGTATGGGTGATCCCGGCGCCGATGCGTACTCGCGACGTGACCTGGGTGAGCGCCCCAGCGAGGGATGGCAGGTCCTTGGTGTCGTAGCGCTCGCCGATCCACACCGTGCCCAGACCGAGCGCCTCTGCGGCGCGAGCCTGCCCGATGACGGCTCCGGGATCGCTGACCCCGCCGGGCAGCACGTAGGCCCCGAGGCACTCGGCGCTACGCCCCGTGCTCCCGGGCACCGTCGCCTCGCCGCTCGTCACGCGGTGATCCCGGGCTCGACGAGCAACTGTTCGAGGGAGCGCCACAGCACGTTGGCCTGGTACGGGAAGGGCTGGGGATCGACCAGGCGCATCCGGGGCGTCAGTTCGGTGAGCAGCTCCAGCACGAGCTGGAACTCCAAGCGGGCCAACGGCGCCCCGAGGCAGAAGTGCACGCCCTTGCCGAACGTGAGGTGCTCGTCGGCGTTGGCTCGGCGCACGTCGAACCGGTCGGCGTCGGGGAAGTGCTCGTTGTCGCGGTGCGCCGAGCCGAAGAGCATCACGATCTTCGTGCCCGCAGCAACGGCGACGCCTCCGATCTCGGTGTCGGTCGTCGCGATGCGCCGATGGCCCATGACGGGCGGGTCGAATCGCAGGCACTCCTCGACGGCGTTGGGAATCAGCGCCGGGTCGGAGCAGATGGCGTCCCATTGGTCGCGCCGGGCCAGGATGCGCCGCAAGCCCGACGAGAGGGCATTGGTCGTGGAGTCGTGCCCGGCCAGAGCCATGGAGTACGTGATGTTGACGATGTCGGAGACGGTGATCTCGTCGGGCATGGTGTCGTGCATGCGCAGAAGGTCGCTGGTGAAATCGTCGAGTCGCTCCTCGTTCCGCAGCGCCACGAACTCCTCGATGTAGCGCCAGAACGCCGTGACGTTGTGGGCCACCTCCACCTGCTCGTCATCCGAGAGGTGCCCGTAGGTGAGCAGCACCCGCTTGGCCCCCCAGCGCTTGATCTGGTCGTGGTCGGCCTCGGGAATGCCCAGCAGGCCCAGACCGGCGTGGGCCGGCAACGGGTACGTGAGCTCAGCGACCAGATCGCACACGGGCCGCGACACCAGGGCCTCGACCAGGTGGCGGGTGTGCTCACGCAGATCGGGCTCGAGCAGGCGAAGCCGGCGCGGACTCATGCACGTGAAGACCGCCTTGCGCATGGGACCGTGCCGGGGCGGGTCGGCGTTGTTCAGCGTCGGCACGCGCTTGTAGCCCTCCAACGCCAGCACGCGTTGGGCTTCCTCGCACGGTGGCCAGATCGGCGACGACGCGTTCGCCGCTGCGAAGGTCGTCCGGTCGAGGAGGATCCGCTGGATGTCGGCATAGCGGGTGACGACGAGATGGCCGAGCTCCGGATCGAAGAAGACCGGCGTCTCGGCCCGGATCTTGGCCAAGGCAGGAAACGGCTCCACGAGGAACTCGGGGTCGAGCCAGGGAACCCGGCGATCGACCGGACAGACTTGGGCCACCACGGGCGCTCCTCGATGTTTGATCGGTCTCCGACCACGCCTACCACGGATGTGCCAGCACGCTACGTCGAGTCGGGTCGCCAAGGACGAGAGCACGAGAGCACGAGCGTTCGAGAGGTCGCCATGGAACCGGATCACGTCAGCAACGACACCCACGACGGCATCGCCGAGATCGTGCTCGATCGGCCCGCTGTGCTCAACGCCATCTCGGCCGGGCCCGGCGGCACCCGCGACCAGATCCTGCACGCGCTGGCTGCGGCTGAGACCGATCCCACCGTTGGCTGTGTACTGCTGCGGGGCGCGGGCAAGGGCTTCTCCTCGGGAGGCGACATCACGGGCAACGCCAAGCGGGAGCACGCGTTCGAGCACGAAGCCTTCGTCGCCGGCGCCGACGAGTTCCACCGGCGTGTCCGCGACTGCCGGGTCCCCGTGGTGGCTGCGGTCCATGGTGTGTGCGTGGGCGCAGGGCTGTTGCTGGCCGCGAGCTGCGATCTGGTGATCGCAGCTCGGAGTACCCGGCTGGGTCTGCCCGAAGGGCGTATCGGCCTGGTGGGGGGCGCTTCGGTGGCGCCGATCGTCGGCCGTCAATGGGCCAAGTTCCTGATCCTCACCGGCGAGCTGATCGACGCCGCGACCGCCGCCGAGCTCGGTCTCGTGCTGGCCGTGGTCGACGACGAGGTCCTCCTCGACCGGGCCCGCGACCTCGCCGGGCGCATCGCCCGCATGCCTCGGGAGGCCACGCTGCTCAACAAGCGGGCCATCGACGCGGCGTGCGACGCAGCCGGCGATGCCGCATCACGCATCGTGGCTGCGGCACACGACTCGATCACCCTGGCCAACAGCGAGCGGGCGACGGCTCCCGACGGCCGGAGCTTCCGGGCCATCCTCGACACCGAGGGCATGGCCGGCATGAAGGCCGCTCGGGAAGCGCAGTATCAGCAGCCTTGGCGCTGACGGTCGCCGCGCGGCGAAGCGTCCGTGCCGCTGTCTCTCAAAGCTGGCGGTTCTCCTCGGCGGCGTACAGATCGTCGAGGACCGGCTCGGGCAGGGTGTTCCGATAGCCATCGCCGGGCCAGTTGAACCAGCCCGCCGAGGCCATGGCTCCCCCGTCGGGATGCAGCGTCGTGCCGGTCACGTAGGCCGAGAGGTCCGACGCCAGGAACAGGGCGCAGTTGCCCACGTCGGTCAGCTTCCCCTTGCGCCCCATGGGAATTGCCACGCGATCGCCCAGCACCGTGCGGGGATCGTCGCCCACGGGCACGTCCACCGAGGTCCCGTCGAGCGACCGGATGCCGATCATCCCCTCGGTGGGCGTGATGTCGGGTGCGATGTTGTTCACCCGGATCCCGTCGGGTCCGAGCTCGAGAGCCAGTGTCCGGGCCAGGCTGGCGATGCCGGCCTTCATGGCGCCGTACACGGCGAAACCGGGGACCGCCCGATGGGCCTCGATCGACGTGAGATTGATGATCGACCCGCCCCGCCCGGCAGCCTGCATCCGGACGGCCGCCATCTGCGTCGCGTGGAGCACGTGCAGGAAGTTGGTGCGGATGATCGCGTCCCACCCCTTGGGATTCGTGGTGACGAAGTCGGCCCGGAACGTACCCCCCACCACGTTGACGAGGACGTCGATCCGACCGAAGGTCTCGTCAAGCGAGCCGAAGAAGTGACGCAGCGCCTCGGGGTCGCGAACGTCGAGTACCTCGGAGATCACCGCGACGCCGGCAGCGCGAGCTTCGGCGACCGTCCGTTCGAGCGCCGGCTCGTCGCGATCGCACAGGGCCAGGTCGACGCCGGCCCGGGCCAGGTCGAGGGCGATCGCGGCGCCGAGGCCTCCACCGCCGCCGGTCACCAGCGCCACCTTGCCCGCCAGCCCGGCCCGATCGTCCATAAATCCCATGGGTTGCCGCCTCCCGAGTCGATGATTTCCACCGCGTGTGTGCCAGCGCACGACGTCGCAGCGTCTCACGGCCCTGTGCCAAGCTGCCACCGACATGCGCATGCACACCGACAAGGAGCCCGAACAGTGGGTCGAGTAGAAGGCAAGGTCGCGTTCGTCACCGGCGCCGCTCGCGGGCAGGGTCGGAGTCACGCCCTGCTCCTGGCATCCGAGGGCGCCGACATCATCGCGGTCGACATCTGCGAGGACATCGCCAGCAACAAGTACCCGCTGTCTCGTCCCGACGACCTCGCCGAGACGGCCCGGATGATCGAGGCACTCGACCGTCGGGTGGTCACCCGCCAGGTCGACGTGCGCGACCGTTCGGCGGTGGGCGTGGCCGTCGCCGAGGGCGTGGCCGAGTTGGGCCGCCTCGACATCGTCGTCGCCAACGCAGCCATCTGCCCGCTCGGACCCGAGCCGGCCCAGGCGTTCATCGACGCCGTCGACGTCAACCTCACCGGGGTCATCAACACCATCAGCGCCACGGTCGGCTACCTGAAGGCGGGCTCCTCGATCATCGCCACCGGATCGCTGGCCGCGTTCTTGCCCAACACCGTCGACGCCGGACCGGCCGGTCCCGGTGGTGCCGGCTACGGGTTCGCCAAGCGGATGGTCGGCGCGTACATCAACGACCTGGCTCTGCAGCTCGCGCCGTCCAGCATCCGCGCCAACGCCGTGCACCCCACCAACGTCAACACGCCGATGCTCCAGAGCGGTCCCATGTACCGGATCTTCCGTCCCGACATCGAGAACCCCACCCGCGAAGATGCCGAGCTGGCCTTTCCGGCCATGAACGCCATGCCCGTCGGGTATGTGGAGCCCATCGACATCAGCAACGTCGTGCTCTTCCTGGCGTCCGACGAAGCCCGGTACGTGACCGGCATGCAGATGCGCGTCGACGCCGGCGGCTACCTGAAGGCCGTCCCCTACAGGCCCTAGCCCGCCACCCCACGAAATTTGTGCAGAAATGCTCACGGGGGGTGAGCATTTCTGCACAAATTTGGGGTTGGAGTTGGGGTTGGGGTCAGGCGTTGACGTCGATGACGACTCGCCCTCGGACCTGGCCGGCGAGGATCTCCTCGGCCAAGCGGGGCAGGTCGGCGAGGCCGGCGGTCGATGTCATGGCGTCGAGCTTGTCGAACGGGAGATCGGTGGCGAGCCGCTCCCAGGCCACCGTGCGCTGCTCGGCCGTGCGGGTCACGGAGTTCACGCCCGCCAGGGTGACGCCCCGCAGGATGAACGGGGCCACCGTTGTGGGCAGGTCCATCCCCTGGGCCAGTCCACACGCGGCCACACAGCCGTCGTCGCGCACCATCGAGAGCACGTTGGCCAGCGTGGTGCTACCTACAGCGTCGATGCCCGCCGCCCAGCGCACCTTCCCCAACATCCGGGGCGAGCCCGTGAGCTCGTCACGCGAGATGATCGTCGTGGCCCCCAGCCCCTTCAGATACTCAGCTTCGCTCGGGCGTCCCGTGGAGGCGTGCACCTCGTAGCCCAACGTGGCGAGGATGGCCACCGCGGTGGAGCCCACACCGCCGGATGCGCCGGTGACGATCACCGGGCCGTCACCGGGCGTGCTGCCGTGGGCCTCCAGGGCCAACACGCACAACATCGACGTGAACCCGGCCGTCCCGATCGCCATGGCCCGCTTGGTCGAGATGGCCTCGGGCAACGGTGTGAGCCAGCCGGCCTTCACCCGGGTCCGCTGGGAGAACCCGCCCCAGTGCGACTCACCCACACCCCAGCCGTTCAGCGTGACCCGGGCGCCGGGAGCGAAGCCCGGCGCATCGACGACCGTCCCCGCGAAGTCGATGCCCGGCACCATGGGCCAGGTGCGCACGACCCCGTTGAGGTTCTTGAGGGCCAGCCCGTCCTTGTAGTTGACGGTGGAATACTCCACAGCGACCGTCGCGTCCCCCTCGGGGAGCGCCGAATCGTCGAGGTCGGTGACGGTCGAGGTGACCGTCCCCTCATCATCCTTGGTGAGCAACAGGGCACGGAACATGAACGGGCTCCTCGTCATCGGCGTCATCGGCCTGGTGTCGGCCTGGTGTCGGCCTGGTGTCGGCCAGTCGACAGACGCTATCCGTGACCCGACCGCATCTCCCCTTCGAGCAACGGGCGCCGACACCCTCAGGACGCTGTGGGCACCGGAAACACGATCGGGAGTCGCTCGAGACCCTCGAAGAACGGAACCCGCACCAGATCGGCATCGGAAGCCAACTCGTAGTCGGGGATGCGACGGTGGAACTCCTCGATCACGATGCGCAGCTCCATGCGGGCCAGGTGCGAACCGAGGCAGCGGTGGACCCCGAGCCCGAAGGTGGCGTGCAGGTTGGGGTTCCGGGTGAGATCGACGAGCTCCCCGCCCGGGCACGTCACGGGATCATTGTTGGCCGCCGGCAGATGGCAGAACACCGACTGCCCGGCGCGCACCGTGATCCCGGCCACCTCCACGTCGGCCGTCGCCACCCGACTCGCAGCCGGTGCCGGCGTTCCGATCCGCAGCAGCTCCTCGACGGCAGAGGGGACGATGGTGGGATCGGCCACGATCTGGTGCCGGTGCTCGGGATGACGGGCCAGGTAGGCGAACGCGTGCGCCAGCCCGGTGGTGACGGTGTCGAGCCCGGCGAGGATGAACAAGAACGTGATGTCCTGCAACTCCTCGATCGACAGGCCGCTCCCGGTGCGCGACTCGGCGATGAGCTGGCTGAGCAGATCGTCTCCCAGCACCTCTCGCTCGACGATCACCTGTTCCATGTAGGCGTAGAGCTCCCGGGCGGCTCGCTGCGCGATCTCGGGATCGGCCAGGCCGCCCCGGATGATGTCGTCTTTCCAGACGAGGAAGCGCGCCCGATCCTCGAGCGGCAATCCGTACATGGTGAGGAACACCTGGGTTGGATACGGGACGAAGAACTCCTCGAGCAGCTCGGCCGATCCGCGGTGGATGAACCCGTCGATGAACTCGTTCACCTGTCGTCGGAGCGCCGGCTCCAGGGCTCGGAGGCGATTGGGCGAGAAGAACGGGTCGAGGAGGAGACGGTAGCGATGATGATCGGGAGGATCGATCTCGAGCGGGATGAGCGGGCGGTGGTTGCCGAGCTGGCTCTTGTTGAACGCCGACGAGAAGACCTGAGGGTTGCGAAAGACGAAGGAGATGGTCTCGCGATCGGTGGCGAGGTAGTCGACCATGATCGGCACCACGCCGCCGTTGCCGATCAGCGGGCCCTCCTTGCGCAGGAAGTCGTAGGCCGGCAACGGGTTCTCACCCAGATCGAGCCGCATACCCAACGGCGTGAACTCGCCGACCTCGCCCATCTGTGCCCTCCATCGCTCGGGAGCCGACACGGCCCACTCGTCCGGCAGCGGCCGCTAGCGTCACGGCATCGACGCCGACGCTACCCACTCCCTCGACCTCCACGCCCCCCAGCTCGGTGAGTTCGCGTGGCACACCGTCACCAACGACACCACGGTCGACGCCCAGAGCGATGCCCACCTGGAGGCGGTTCGTGAGGCG
>JANLSK010000272.1:0-1921 GCA_031362415.1 Actinomycetes bacterium
ACCGCACCGGCGGCCTCCAGCGCGCCAAGGGCGACTCCGAACAGGGACGGGGCGACGAGCAGGTCGAGGTCGGCGTACGACCGGGCATCGGACAATCCGTACACCGTCTCGGCCAGGACGGGGCCTTTCATGACCACGCACGGCACATCGGCCGACGCCAAGACGGCGCCGGCTCGGTCGAGATCGGCGACGGTCTGCATGTGGTGGGCGATGGCATGGTGGCGAGCGGCGCCGATTGCGTTCCTCACCGCCGGGGGGACATCGGCGTGCTCTCCGAGAGGGCGGTGGAGGAGCGACGTGACGCGATGAACCTGCGCCGTATGGAGGAAGCCGGCGAAGTCGTGACCGGCAACCGCCGCGTCGATGCGATCGGGTCCGGAGGTGGGATCGAGGCAGGCCACGAGGACCGGTGCGTGGCGGACTCGGGGCATCAGGTGCTCCGTGACGGGACCCGAGCGGAACCGGGTGCGCGGCCTCATCGTACGACGCCGCCGGGGAGCCACGTACCATCTGTCGGAATGGTTGACGACCCCCGAGACGCCGAAACTGCTGCGTCGGGCACCGGTGGGCCTGCGCCTGAGCAGAATCCCTCAACCAGCATCCAGCGCTCGACCGCCGACGTACCCACGCCGGGTGCCGCTTCGCGCGCCTCACCCGAGCCGGTCCGCACACCCGTCGACGCCGCCACCATCGACCCCGATGCACCGTACACGTTCCGGGTCGACGACCTGTACACCCGGCGCGAGCACAAGCCGGTGCGGGAGCTGCCGCGGCTGGTGTCCGACTCGGTGAGGTTGGTGCAGCGCGCTGCCCGCCGCGAGTTCAGGTGGGTGCTGGTGCTCACGGTGGTGGCAGGGGGCCTCACGGCGGCCCAGCTGCTGTTCGCCCGCAACCTGCTCGCCGAGGTGGTGCGGGCGCAGGACAGCGGCACAGCCCGGTCGGTGGTGCCCGACCTCGTGGGGTTCCTCGCCGTGTTCGCCGTGCTGGGCATGGTGACCATGGCGATCAACGAGCTCAAGCGCATCCTCTCGGAGCTCGTGGCCCGGCATGCCCAGCTCCTGGTGGCGATGGCCGCCGCCGAAGCCGACCTCGTCGACTTCGAGCGCCCGGGCTTTCACGATCGCCTCCAGCGGGCCCTGGCCAACGCCAGCAGCCGGCCCCTGGAGATGACGTTCGCCCTCATCGGCATCGTCTCGGCCCTGGCCACCGCCGCCGGCATCAGCATCGCGCTGGCCTTCGTGCAGCCCGTCCTGTTGGGCCTGGCCATCGTGGCGTTCGGGCCCGTGTGGCTGGCGACCAGGCAGCGCACCCGGCTCACCTATCGCTGGCAGCTCGACGAGACCGGGGCCGACCGGCGCCGCAGCTACCTGCTCATGCTGCTCACGGGCCGGCGCCAGGCCAAGGAGCTGCGGGCCTTCGACCTGGCCGACGACTTCAGCCGTCGCCACACCGAGCTGTGGGACGGTCGCATCGCCCGTCTCCGCGTCGTCGCCCGCAAGCGCCTCATGTTCGGGATCATCGGCCAGCTCGTGAACGCCGTCCTCTTCGGGGGAATCGTGGGGGTGCTGGTGTGGATGCTGGCCGACGGGCGCACGAGCCTCCAAGACGCCACCGTGGCCGCCGGGGCCGTGCTGCTGCTGGGTCAGCGGATGGGCCAGATCGTCGGCGGCTTCGGGACGCTCTACGAGAGCGCGCTGTTCCTCGGCGACGTGCACGAGTTCCTGGGCGCGGCCGTCGAACGTCGGAGCAGCCGACCGGCGGCGGCCCCGGCCGAGCCGCTCGTCGAGCTGCAGGTGCACGACGTGTGGTTCCGCTACCCGAGCTCGACGCAGCCCGCGCTGCGCGGTGTCGAGATGGCCGTGCGCCCGGGCGAGGTCGTGGCGCTGGTGGGGCCCAACGGATCGGGCAAGACCACGCTGGC
>JANLSK010000289.1:0-6702 GCA_031362415.1 Actinomycetes bacterium
GCGTCGCTCGCCGGACTGGCGCCGGGCCGCTTCGTGTTCGGCGTGGGCCTCGGGGGCGACGATCGTCACGAGGTGGAGGTGTGCGGTGTCGATCCCCGTCGCCGAGGCCGCCGTCTCGACGAGTCGCTGTCGGTGGTCCGGGCGTTGTTGGCGGGAACCGCGGTGTCGTCGGAGGGCCCCGAGTTCGTGTTGAACGATGCGCTGGTGTTGCCGGCGCCCGCGCCGCCCGTCCCCATCGTGGTCGGGGGCCGGTCTGAAGCGGCGCTGGCGCGTGCTGCGCGCCACGGTGACGGCTGGATCGGCGTCTGGGTGAGCCCTCAGCGTGCGGCTGCCGCTCTGGCCACGGTCGAGGAACAGGCCGCGGCCCTCGGACGGGTGATGCCGGCGTGGAAGCACACGATGCTCGTGTGGTGCGGGTTCGGGTCGACGACCGAGCAGGCCCGGGTCGGTGTCGCCGCCGAGATGGAAGCCTTGTACCAACTGCCGTTCTCGGCGTTCGAGCGCTACGTGCCGGTGGGCCGACCCGACGATGTGGCTGCGGCGCTCGTCCCGTACGTCGATGCCGGCTGTGTCGACATGCTCCTCGTTGGTGTGCCCTCCAGCGGCGATCACGCCGAGCTGATTGGGCAGGTCAGCGAGGTGAAGCGGGCCTTGGCGAGGAAAGTCTCACCCTCGACCTCTCCGTGAGCTTCACCACGGCGTCGCCCCGGTGAACGACACCGTCGGAGACGACTCGGGCATTGAGGCCCCGCAGGCGGAGCGCCCGACCGACGGGTGCGTTCACCAGCCGGAGCGCCTCGGCACCGAACCGGGCTGAGAACTTGGCGCACCCGGTGTGGGGCTGATCGGTGATCTCGATGACCGCCGTGCCGATCTGCACCCGGGTGCCCGGGGGCAGGTTCTCCTCCGACAGGTCGAGATCGAGATACAACTGATCGCCTGCGAGAGCCCGGCGGTCGGCCCCGTCGGCCTCGTCGGGCCCGTCGCCACCGTCGGACCCGCTGCCCGCGATGAGCGCGCTGAAGCGGGCGTTCATCACGTTGAGCTGCATGTCGGGATGGGGCGCCTGATCGGGCGTGCGCCGGCTCGGGCGCTGGCTCCACGTGTCGCCGACCACACCAACCGTTCGGTCGAGGTGTGCGACCGCCACGACCTCCCGCTCGTCGACAGCCGGCCGGCGCACGATGAGTTCGATGGTTCCGTGGTCGGTGGGTGACCGGCGAACGTGCTCCAGGCCCGCTTCGAGCTCCGTAGCGCTGAGGTGTCGTGGCTCCATGGTCCCAGTCTGGCCCGTGACGTCCGCTCGGTGACGACGGTTTTCGTTCGCCCCGGCCACCGAGATCGGCGATCATCTGTGACTCCCAGGGGGTCTGCATGAGCACGTTCGAGTTCTCGCCGAGCGCCGCGGTACGGCGCATTCGGTCGATGATCGATCACCCGATCATCGATGGGGATGGGCATCTGATCGAGTACATCCCCGTGGTCTCCGACCTCGTTGCCGAGGAGGCCGATCCCCAGGTGGCCAAGCGGTTCCGGTCGATGTTGGGCGGCGTGGCGCCGGATCGGGCCGGTTTCGCCAAGGCCCGAGTGTTCTGGGGCATCCCTGAGGAGAACACCCTCGACCGGATGACGGCCACCCTTCCCCGCCTCATGCATCGCCGCATGGACGAGTTGGGCCTCGACGTTGCGCTCTTGTACCCGAGCTTCGGTCTCACCGTGCTGGCCTCGCCCGACGACGAGCTGCGCCAAGCCACGTGCCGGGCGCTCAACCGCTACTACGCCCAGGAGTACGGGCCGTATCGGGATCGACTCGAGCCGGTGGCGGTGATCCCACTGTTCTCTCCCGAGGAGGCCGTCGCCGAGCTCGACCATGCCGTGGGGACCTTGGGGCTCAAGGCGATCATGACCTCGGCCATCATTCCGCGTCCGGTCGCCGGGGTTCCCGGCGGCGTGTCGATCGACACCGTCGGCCACGGCAGCATCCACGACTACGACCCGTTCTGGGCGCGCTGCGTCGAGCTGGGTGTCGCCCCCACGTTCCACGGCATCGGCTACGGGTGGGGCTCACGCACCTCGGCCACGAACTACGTGTACAACCACCTCGGGAACTTCGCCGTGGCCCAAGAGGCGGCGTGCCGCTCGCTCGTGATGGGTGGCGTACCGACACGGTTCCCCGAGCTGCGATTCGGGTTCCTCGAAGGCGGCGTGGGGTGGGCGGCCCAGTTGCTGGCCGATCTCGTCGGGCACTTCGACAAGCGCAACCGACTCGTCATCGGCGCATACGACCCGAGGCGATTCGACCTCGACCTGTGTCGAACGTTGCTCGACCAATTTGCCGACGGGCGAATGAGCGACCGCCGACCGAGCTACGAGGCTGCGGCAGCGAAGATGCGCGACGCCCCCGCTCCCGCCGATGCCGAGATCGACGATTTCGCCGAATCGGGGATCGAATCGGCCGACGACATCGTGCGCCTCTTCGCCGAGCGTTTCACCTTCGGATGCGAGGCCGACGATCCCATGAACGCCTTGGCCTACGACCGTCGCTTGCTGCCCGGCGGACTGGCCCTCAACGCCATGTTCGCGTCCGACATCGGCCACTGGGACGTGCCCGATGCCGCGCTCGTGCTTGCCGAAGCCTGGGAGTTGGTCGAGGATGGCGTGCTCGATCGGGACGACTTCCGAGCGTTCACTTCAGGAAGCGTCACTCGTTTGATGACCGCCGGCAACCCTGGATTCTTCGACGGCACCCCGGCGGCGCCGCGCTGAGACGACCGCCGCGCCGGGCCGCTGCCTGGCGGACCGTCTCCCCGTCTCCCGTCTCCCCGTCTCCCCGGCGGGCGGGGCTCGGCGGGGCTGGACGTCCCGGCGTGGGCTGGGGCTCAGCGGGACCAGTCGGCGGGGAGGTCGGCGTCGTAGGCGACACCGGCGAATCGGGGCGGCCGCTTCTCGGTGTAGCTGGCGACGCCTTCCCGGAAGTCGGGCTGGTCGCCCATCTCGACCAGGAGCCGACTCGCCTCCTGGCGGCTCTGTTCACAGGTTCGGTCGAGGTCGCCCTGGACCTGGCGCTTGATGTTGGCCATCGACAACGGCGAGCAGTTGGCGGCCATGTCATGGGCGTAGGCGAGCGCAGCAGGCAGGAGGTCGACGAGGTCGTACACGCGGTTCACGAGCCCCAGCTCGTGGGCCTCCTCGGCGGTGATGACCCGGGCCGACAGCAGCAGGTCCATGGCCACGCCTGTCCCGACGATCCGGGGGAGGAGCCAGGAGCTGGCGTTCTCGGCGGGCAGGCCCCGGCGGGCGAACGAGGTCGTGATCTTGGCGCCCTTGGCCGCGAAGCGGATATCGGCGCACAGGGCCTGGATGAAGCCGATCCCGGCGCAGGCTCCGTTGATGACGGCGATGATCGGCTTGGGCACGTTGTAGGCGAGGGTCATCGGCCGCCGGGGCCGCACGCCGAAATGATCGCCTTCGCTCGCGGCCGACAGCACCTGCATGTCGAGCCCGGGGCAGAACGACGTGCCCGCGCCGGTGACGACGATCACGCGTACCTCGGGGTTGCTCGCCGCGTCGACCATCGCCTGGAAGTACGTCTCCTCGAGCTCGAGCGTCCACGAGTTCTTGCGCTCGGGACGGTTCAAGGTGAGCAGCAGCACGCCGTCGGTGAGTTCGCTGAGCAGAATTGGCTCGGTCATGTCGTGTCCTCGGATCCGGTCGACGTCGCGCGTGCTCGGAGGGGCGCGGGAGCTGTCGCACGCTACCTGGCTCCGGCGAGCGCCTTGGGCCTCGCCGGGGGTCGGGTCGGGTCGGCCCGACGGGGGTCAGCTGCGGTCAGGTGAGGGCGCCCGTCGCGGCGAGCTCGCTGATCTCGTCGTCGGTGTAGCCGAGCATGTCACGTAACACCTCGAAGGTGTGCTGACCGATCGTGGGGCCGGCGTGCGTGGGATGGTGCGGGGTCGCCGAGAATCGCGTGACCGGGCCGTCGTAGCGGACCCGGCCGATGCGGGGATGGTCGAGCTCGACGAAGAACTCTCGGTGGAGCAACTGGGAGTCGGCGTGGAGATCGGTGGCTCGGGCCACGACCGATGCTGGTGTGCCCGCACGTCGGAGTCGTTCGGCCAGTGCGAAGGGCTCCTCGGTCACGCAGGCCTGGGCCAGGGCCGCGTCGAGCTCCGGGCCGCGAGCGGTTCGGGTTTCGAGATCGTCGAGCCCATCGAACGCAGCTCGGGCCAGACCCGGAAACACTGCCCGAAGCGCCCGCCACTGGGTGGGGGTCTCGACAGCGATGGCGACGAAGCGCTCGACGCCAGCCGTGCGGTACACGCCATGGGGGCAGGCGCGGTCACTGTCGTTACCGCGCAGGCCCGTCACCGTGCCGTTCACCGTGTAGTCGAGCACGACGGGGGCCAGGAGATGGATGGCCGCTTCCACCTGGGAGAGGTCGATGTACTGGCCCTGACCGGTCCGGTCACGGTGATACAGCGCCGCCGCAAGCGCGGCTTGGGAGTACCGGGGCGAGATGAAATCGCTGTACGCAGCGAACGGCCCCACCGGCAGTCGGTCGGGCCATCCCGTCAGCGCGACGAGCCCGGCCAGCGCGGCTCCCTGCAAGCCGAACCCTGTGTAGAGACGCTCGGGACCGGTCTGGCCCCGCATGCACGACGAGAGCATCACCAGTCCGGGCTTGCGATTGCGAAGGGTCTCGTAGTCGAGGCCGAACTTGGCGGCCGTCCCCGGCACGAACGACTCGATCACCACATCGGCCCAGTTGACGAGGTGCTCGACGACCGCCCGGGTCTGCTCGTTGCCGAGGTCGAGAGCGAGACCGAACTTCGACTGGTTGAAGTTGGCCATGCTGTGGCCTGTGGCGTGGTTGGGGATCCCGTCCTTCCACGGCGGGATGATCCGCAGCGGGTCGATGAAGCTCTCGGACTCGATCCGGACGACGGTGGCGCCCAGGTTGGCCAGATCCTTCGAGACCAGCGGTCCGGCTCCGACCCAGGAGAAGTCGGCGATCCTTAAAGCCTCGAACACCGGGCGCCGTCGGACGTTCGGCACTTCGGCCGGGGGGTACACGGTGGGTCGGCGGGGTGGCGTGGCGTCTCGGACCAGATGCTGGTGCTGGCCCAGGGTGGGAGCAGGGCACCGGTACCGGATGGGGGTTTCGCTGAGGCGGGCGAAGGGACCGGGGTGGATGGTGCCATCAACATCGGTCCAGTAGTCGCGGGCCGCGAGCTGAGGGTCGGCCAACAGATCGGCGGCGTCCCATGCCGGGGCCACCAGCCACCGGCCGGCTACGGCCCGCTCGTGGATCTCGCGCTTGGTCCTGGTGCCGAAGAACGCCACGAGCTGATCGATGCCCCGCTGGGCGTCGGAAGCGGTGACACGACCGCCGGAGAGGTACTCGAAGAGCTTCGACCAGTCGAGCTCGGCTAGGTCGGCCTCGATGGCTCCCTCCGACGCGGCCCAGGCCATCATGCGGCCGAGGCTGCGGGACCCGGGACCACCGAGGACGAGTGTCATGCCGAGAAACCCGTCGGCCGTCCGGGCGAAGACGGGGATGGTGAGCCCGGGGATCGCCTCGGGCGGATCTGCCCGGTCGTCACCCATGCCGGGAGCGTCGAGCCCGAAGGAGCCATAGCCACTGATCAAGAGCAGCGTCCAGAGAACGGCAGCCTGCATCGAGGCGTCGAGATGCTGGCCCAGCCCAGAACGCTGGCGCTCGCACAGGGCCATGATGGCGTCGGCCGCAGCCTGTACCGCAGCGCTGCACGATGTTTCGGGATGCCCGATGGGGACGGGCGGCCGGTCGCGATCGCCCTGGCAGTTCAGGAAACCTCCGGCAGCGGCCAGCGTGAGGTCGGTGGCCGGGCTGAGGGCCTCGGGACCGGTCTGGCCGTAGGGCGTGATCGAGACGTGCACGAGCGTCGGGTTGATGGTTTGGAGCTCGGCTGCGCCGAGGCTGAGGGCCTCGAGCGCACCCGGTGTCTCGGACTCGACGAACACGTCGGCGCTGCGAATGAGGTCTCGCAGCGTCTCCCGATCGGCGGGTTCGTGGATGTCGAGGACGACGCTGTGCTTGCCCAGCCCCCAGGCCCTCCAGAACAGCGACAGCTCCGGATCGGCGTGGCGGTGTGTGTCGGGTGTGCGGGCGGGGCCGGGGTTGGCGGCGTGGCTGGAGTTGTCGGGGTTGTCGGGGTTGGCGACGAACGGGGGAGTGAAGCGTGACGCACAGCCGCCTGGTGGTTCGACCTTGATCACCTCGGCGCCGAGGTCGGCGAGGACCCGTCCCGTCGCCTCAGCCATCGGGCCCGCCAGATCGATGACCCGGATACCGGCCAACGGCCCGGCTGTATCGGGCGCGCCCCCCGCTGGTGCTGGTACGAGCCTCCGCGCCGACTCTCTCGCAGATTCTGCGCGCATGCCCGATTCTGCCGATGGTGTCGCTGCCGGTGCGGGGGGCCGTTCGGCTGTCGACTCTGCTGTCGACGCTGCGGGCGGGTCCACCGGCGATTCTGTGGGCGATTCTGTGGGCGGTGCTACGGCGTCGTTGGCCATGGGGCGCAGGCTACGACCGAAGACGAGCGCCGGGCAGGTGGACATTCCCTGTGACATCGGGTGCGCAGTCCCCCGGTGGCGGGGGTTGAGTGCCAGGGCGCAGCTGCTCATCCGCGAGTCGTCCGCTTCCGAGCGCCTGCCAACACG
>JANLSK010000290.1:0-17354 GCA_031362415.1 Actinomycetes bacterium
ACGCGACGACCTCACCCCGCGCGACCGTCAGATCGATGCCCCGCACGGCTTCGTGGTCGCCGTAGCTCTTGCGCAGCCCCTCGACGACGATCGGCCGATCATCGTCGATGGCTGCGTCGCCGTCACCTGCGCCGCGTACGCCTCCGCCAATCCCGGTGACCATCGGCAGGGAGCGTAACCCCGTGGTGGACGGGGCTACGCCACCTCTCCCCGGGCCGCGCCCCGATCAGTGTCGTGCCCCGGATGCCCGGTACCGGTGCCGGCTACTGGACGACCAGGGCCGTCACCATGCCGAACATGCCTTCTTCGCGTTCGGCGTGGGTGAGGATGTGGCAGTGCCAGACCCAGGTCCCGGCCACGTCGGCATGGATGAGCACGCTGTAGCGCTCGCCCGGACCCACGAGCACCGTGTCGGACCAGTACGGCTGATCGAGCGCCAGGCCGTCCTTGGCGATCACCAACTGCGGGAACTGGTGCAGGTGCATCGGATGCACGAGCAGGCCCTCGTTCATGTAGTGGAGCAGGATCCAGTCGCCCTCGTCGGCGACGATCGGCGTGGTGGCCGGGAAGCCCTTCCCGTTGATCGTGAGGCCGATGACCCCTGCGTCGTTGAGCACCATGGGGATCTCCTGGTCGACCGACGTGGGCGGCTCGTCCTCGGAGGCCCGACCGGCGCCGCCCGGGAGCACCTCGGGTAGGGGCATCTGACCCACGAGGAAGGTGCCGAGCAGACCGTTGGGGACGCTCATCTGGGCGCCGAAGTGGGCGTGGAACATGCCAACGGCGGCTTCTTCGACGGTGAACTCGTAGGTGTAGGTCTCGCCGGGCAGGATGGGATCCTGGGTGATCGGGGCCACACCGTCGGCCCCGAACGGGGTGCGGATCCCGTGGAAGTGCACGTCGGTCGCCATCGGCAGCTTGTTGTTCAGCACCACACGGACCGCGTCGCCGATGTCGACCTTGATGACCGGACCCGGCACCTGACCGTTGTACGTCCAGGCGTCGACGATGCGGCCGGGCTCGGTCTCGAACTCGGTGATCTCGGCTGTGAGGTCGAACACCTTGGTGCCATCGGCCAGCACCTCGGGCACCATCACCTCGTTGCCCGTCCCCAGGGTCTCGGCCGGGTACGGCGCGAACGAGTCGAGCATGGCCTGTTGCATGGCTGCATAGTCGGGCTCGGCGGACGGATCGTGACCGGCGGTGGTGGTGCCGGTGGCAGCCTCCGTACCGGGTTCGGCCTCGATGACCGTGAGCGTGACGATCATCCCCGCCGAGGCATGGCCCGGGATCAGGCAGCTCAGCTCGTAGCTCCCCGGATCGAGCACCCCGAGGCTCAGCGTGTCGCTTTCGCCCTCGCCCAGGTCGGCCGAACGGACCGAGTCGCTCAAGGCCACGTTGTGCACCGAGCTGTCCTCGTTGGTCACGTCGAGGACGATCTCCCCGGTGGGCACGGACTCGCTGGCGAGCTCGATCTGGAACGGACTCCTCAACGCCACCGCGACGCGAGCGCCGGGTCCGGGTGCACCGGCAGCGGTTCCTGAGCCGTCGCCGGCCACCACCCCCGAACCTCCCACCGTCGCAAGCGGAGCCGTGTCGTCGTCGACGATGGCGATCACGCCGATGATGAGCGCGACGATCGCCAGGACCGTCACGAAGAACTTCCAGATGATCGAGTCGTCGAACGCCGGATCGGTCTCGGGCGCCGATCGAGGGGACGGCGGGGACGTCGCCGATGGCAGCTGCGGTGTTTCGGACATGGGGTCTCCTGCTGGATGTCGCTGACTGGAAGGCGTTGCCTGGATGTCGTTGATCGATGTCGTCGTGGGCGCTCGCGCTCGATTCGTGAAGCGCTTCACGAGCGACGGTACGGATCGACGACCGTCGTCGCAGCGACCAGACGGCACGTTTCCGAGGCCGAAGGTCCCGCCGTGAGCCAGGCCCCGGGACCCTCCGCCCGGACCCGACGCACATCCCGGAAGGAGGCCAAGGCCCCTGAGCGCGCACCGAGAGCCCGACGACCTGACCGAAGGCTCGCGTCGAGGTGACCTTCGGCCCGTGCGCCGAACGTATCGACACCGCATGCTCGACGGGTGTTCGTCTACGACTTCGTTCAGCTCCCCCACCGGATGGCCGATGCTTACGATCGTCTGCTCCGCCACGGTGACGAGTGGATCCCGGCGGCATCAGGGGTCGCAGCCGATGCGGCGGTGCAGCTCGCTCGGGCCATGGGCGTCGAGCCCACGACGGTTCGAGCCCTGTCGACGATGGGTGCATCGATGGGCCATCCCCGTGTCGGCTCGGGTGCGGCGGTCATCCCGGTCCATTGGACCACGACCGCGTTCACAGGCGAGAGTCCGCTCGACACCGATCTCCGGATCGAGCAGGTGGGCGACACCGTCACCCACCTCGGCATCGACGGCGTCGTGCGGCCCCAGGCACTCCCGGAGATCACCGCGGCCGAGCTGCGCCATGTGGCCAACGCGTCGCTGCGGACCTTCCTGGGTGAGTTGGCTCGACGACTCGGCACCGATTCCGGTGGTGCCGACCCTCTCAACCGACAACGGAGGAGCCCCTCATGAACCAAGGTGCCGGTCAGGGAGCGGGTCAGGGAGCCGGCGTGAGCGGCCCGCGTGTCGTCGCCGATGTCGCCCTCGGCGAGACCGTGGTGTTGGCGCCGGATGCCAGCATCGGTGATGCGGCTCGGGCGCTGCTCGTGCACGGGTGCGGGGCGGTGCTCGTCGGCGGGACCGACGCCATCCTCACCGAGCACGACATCACCCGAGCGGTGGCGCATGGCCGTGACAACGACGCCCCGGCCGTGCTCGTCGCCACGCCCCACCCCTTGGCCGTGCACTGCCACACCACGATCGTGGAGGCGCTCACCATGATGCTGCGCCTCGGTGTCCGCAGCCTGGTCGTGGTCGACGACCAGCACCTGCCCCTCGGGATCCTCGGTATGCCGGCGGCACTCCAGGCCATCCTCAGCCCGATCAGCGGCCCGACCTGGCTCCCAGCGCTGCGCCTCGCGCTCCAGGTCTCGGTGAGCCGATAGCCCGCCCCTGCGAGTCGGCGGTCACTCGGCCACTCGGCCCCGTGACCCCGTCACCTGCTGCACCCATCACCCGCAGCCCCGGCGATACGACGCCCACCAGGTAACGTCGGTCCGTGGCCACCACCGGGTCGGGACGGCGCCCTTCATCAGGACAGGGCGAACGGGCCCGAGAGACCGCCGCGCTCGACGCGGCTCGGGCGGGGCTCGCGCTCGTCACCCCCGAGGCGCTCACGGCCAACGTGGTCGAGCACGCCCCCGACGGCATCCTGGTCGTCGACGGAGCCGGGCGGATCGCCTTCGTCAACCACCAGACCGAAGTGATGTTCGGCTGGGTGCGTGACGAGCTGCTCGGCCAGAGCGTCGAGGTCCTGATTCCCGGACCCAAGCGAACCTCCCATGTTGGAGTCCGCCGGGCGTACCACGACGACCATCCCAACGTCCGCCCGATGGGTGTCGGCCTCGACCTGGCGGCTCTCCGACGCGATGGCACCGAGTTCCCCGTGGAGATCTCGCTGAGCCCGGTCGAGACGCCACTCGGTCGTCTGACGATCGCCCAGGTTCGCGACATCTCCGAGCGCAAAGCGGCCGAGTTCCGCATGCGGAGTGTCGAGCAGAACCTGACCACCGTCGAGGAGCGCGAGCGCATCGCCCGAGATCTCCACGACACCGTGATCCAGCGCCTCTTCGCCGTGGGCCTCTCGCTGCAGGCCGCGTTGCCCCGCATCGAGAACGAGGCCCTGGCGAGCCGGGTGGAGACCGCCGTCATCGAGATCGACGAGACCATTCGCGACATTCGCACGGCGATCTTTGGGCTCAGTGCGAGCTCGAGGCGGCGTACCAGCCTCCGGGCTGAGATCCTCGAGATCGCCTCCGATGCGGCGCGCACCCTGGGATTCGAACCCCGGGTCCATTTCACCGGGCCGGTCGACTCCACGATCGACGCCGCCGTCCACGATGAGCTGCTGCCAACCGTTCGGGAGGCCCTCTCGAACGTCGCCCGCCACGCCCACGCGCACCATGTCGTCGTCGACCTCGAGCTCAGCGAGCGTCATATCACGCTGCGTGTCACCGACGACGGGGTCGGGCTCGGCCTCTCCCCCGATGACGGCTCCGCAGGTGCCCCGGTGAACCCGGGCGGTCACGGCCTGCGCAACATGGCCGAACGGGCCGATCGGCTGGGCGGCACGATGGCGATCGACACCCAGCCCGCGGGCGGCACCGTCATCGTGTGGACGGTGCCCTGCTGAGCACAGCCGTCCCCCGGGTCGCCATCGGCCGTGCCACAGCGACCCCGGTATGGGCGACGGTCGACGGGACCGTCGGATCAGTCGCTGTCGCCACCGTCGCGGCGGCGGATCTCGAGCTGCGCCAGGAACTGCTCGAGCTCGGCGGCCAGCTCATCGCCCGACGGGAGGTCGACCGGCGAGCGCCCGAGCGTGGAGATCCCGGTGCCCGAGGCCACGGCGGCGTCGAAGTCGACCTCCAACTGGCGCAAGGACGAACGGTGCTCGTCGTTGGCCTCGACGGCGGCGTCGATACGGGCCCTGAGTTCCCCCGCCGAGCGGGCCAGCTCGCTGGTGTCGATCGTGAGGCCGGTCAACTCGGCCAGACCGTCGACCAGTGCCGCAGCAGCCGCCGGAAAGGGGTTCGTGGCCACATAGTGCGGCACCCGGGCCCAGAGCCCGACCGACGGGATGTCGGCGAGCGCCGCTGCTTCCTCGATGGCCGCCTGGATCCCGGCGGGGACGTCCATGCGCCCGGGCAGGTACCCCACCCGCGCGGCCAGCGCCTCATTCGACGCCGTCGCGGTGAGCAGGGTGGGACGGGAGTGCGGGACCATGGTGGGGAAGGCGCCGAGACCGACGACCATGCGGGCTCCGAGGTCGCGGGCCAGCTCCACCACGGCTCGGGCGAACGACGGCCACCGGTGGTCGGGTTCGACACCGGCGAGGAGCAACAGGTCGCGACCGCTCCGGTCGCGACCAGCGCGCAGCTCGATGGCCGGCCACTGGAGCCCACGGTTGACGCCGTCTTCCAGGCGCATGGTCGGCCGCCGAGATCGGTGGTCGAGCAGGGCATCGGTGTCGAATCGGGCCACGGTGGAGGTCGCGCACTGCTCGAGCAGGAGCCGCATGGCCTCAGCCGCGGCGAAACCGGCGTCGATCCACCCTTCGAGACGGACGACGAGCACGGGTTCTTCGAGGCGGGGCCGCTCCTGGATCTCGTACATGGGTCCAGGTTACGCGCTCGGAGGCATCGGCCCGGAGCGGCGACGACGACGCCGGGCGACCAGCCGGGACACCTGTCGGAACACCGTCGGCGACCTTCGGCGGCCACCGACAGCGGCTGAAGCAGGCCCCCACGTATCCTCCCGGCCGAGGCGTCCGAGGCGTCCCAGGCCGACGAGGAATTCGGATCGGACGCCCGTAGACTCGCCGAGCGTGAAGAAACTTCCCCTGGTGCCCTGGCGCGCCGTGCCATCCTGGCGGCCGTGGAGCGCGGCGCTCGGTGCGGGGGTTCTCGCGCTTTTCGCGGCCTGGGGCATCGCCGCGGCGCTCGACGACGGTGGGGTGGCGCGCAACGTCACCCTGGCCGGACGTGACATCTCGGGTCTCGACGACACCGAACTGGCTGCGCTCGTCGACGACATCGCGTCGGGCTACTCGGCCACCCCCGTCGAGCTCCGCGTGGGCGACGATGTCGTCACCACGACCGCCGGTGCCCTCGGGATCTCGGTCGACACCGAGACGACCATCGAGCACATCCGCCGGCTCGGCCAGCCCGATGCCCCCTTCCCGCTCCGGCCGTTCGAGTGGATCGGCTCCCGATTTGCCGATCACCGAGCGCAGGTGCTCTTCGACATCGACGAGGGCCGGGTGCTCAGCCAGGTTCCGCAACTCATGGCGTCGACGGCGGTCGAGCCCCGGGAGCCGACGGTCACCATCATCGACGGTCGGCTGGCGCTGAGCCCCGGCGTCGCGGGCGCACGCGTCGACCCAACCTCGGTGCTGCACGCCCTTCCCGTGGGGTCTGCGCTGTCAACGGGCTCGATCACGGTCGACGTCACCAGGGTGCCCGTGGCGCCCCAAGTGGCCGATGCCGACATCGCGGGCCTCATCGACGACGCCGAACGTCGAACCCGATCGGGTCTCGAGCTGCGTGTCGCCAACGATCCCGATCCGGTCGAGGTCCCGGCCGACACGATCCGAGGCTGGTGGCGTCCGCTCGTCGGCGGCGATCAGGGAGTGCTGCTGACGCTCGATCAGGATCGAATCCTGAGCGATCTCGAGACGTTGCTCGAGGGTCGAGGCACGAGCTCGGGCGATGTCACCTTCGTCGTCGCGTTCGGAAACGTCGTCATCGTCCCCCCGCCCGGCGGTCAGGTCTGTTGTGACCCCTCGACCGCGATCGACGTGACCGAGGCCCTGGCTGACGACCCTCCGACCCCCCGGCCCGTGCGGGTCACCCTCCGCACGGCCGTACCGGCCCAGGAGCTCGCTGAGGCCGAAGCCCTCGGCATCACCGAGCTCGTGGGCTCGTTCACCACCAGGCACCGGTGTTGCGAGGACCGGGTGGACAACATCCACCGGATCGCCGACTTGATCCGCGGCCAGGTGATCCTCCCCGGCGAGACCTTCTCGGTGAACGACTTCGTCGGTCCCCGCACGGTGGAGAAGGGTTTCGTGGTGGCGCACGTCATCGAGAACGGCGTGTTCGAGGACGCCGTCGGTGGCGGGATCTCGCAGTTCGCCACGACGATGTTCAATGCGGCGTACTTCGCCGGCCTCGACTTCGAGGAGTACCAGAGCCATTCCATCTACATCAGCCGCTACCCGCGAGGGCGTGAGGCCACGCTGAGCTTCCCCCACCCCGACCTGATCATCGAGAACACCACGCCCTACGGCGTCTTGATCTGGCCCGAGTACGACGACACCTCGCTCACGGTGAACATGTACTCGACCAAGTACGTGGTCGTGGAGCAGACGGGCCAGGAGGATCGGGCCCAGGAGCTGTGCACGCGGGTCATCACCCGGCGCCGGCGGACCTATCCCGACGGCACGGTCAAGAACGACGAGGTGTTCGCGCAGTACCGACCGGGCGAAGGGCTGAACTGCCGCGGCGAATCGACCATCCCCACCACAACCACCACGACTACGACGCTGCCGGGCGACACCACCACGGTGCCGGGAGCAACGACGGTCCCCGGAGCCACGACCGTGCCACCACCCGACCAGACGACCGTACCGTCGGCGACGACCACCACGGCCGTTCCCCTGCCCCCGCCTCCACCGGGCCCGTAGGCCGGCGGCGATCGTTCCTCACCGACAACCTCAGTTCCCCACAAGCGCCTCGAGGGCCTCGAGCTGAGCGCTCGTTCCCACGGCAATCACGACCTGACCGGCCGAGACCATCATGTCGGGTGACGGGTTGGTCATGAACTCGCCCCCCGGGGCCCGCATGGCCAGCACCAGCGCGCCCGTCCGCTCCTGCACGTCAAGGTCTCGGAGGGAGTGTCCGCTGACCGAAGACGACGCGGGAACCACCACCTCCTCGAGGCGGAACTCGAGACTGCCGTCGTGCATGACGACGTCGAGGAACTCGGCCACGTGGGGCTGCAGGACGAACGCCGCCATGCGGGCGCCGCCGATACGGTACGGGTTCACGACCCGGTCGGCGCCGGCCCGACGGAGCTTCGACTCCGAGGTCTCGGCGAGCGCACGGGCCACGATGAAGAGGTCTGAACGCAACGACCGGGCGCTCACGGTGATGAACACGTTGCCGGCGTCGTGGTCGAGCGCGGCGACCAAAGCCCGGGCATGGTCGATACCCGCCGCCCGCAACACGTCGTCGTCGGTGGCGTCGCCGACGATGTAGGGGTACTCGGACCCGGCCAGCATCTCCTCCGAGGTGTCGATCACGACGACGCCGTGGTTCGAGCCCGCCATGTAGCCCGACAGCGCATGACCCACGCGGCCCCATCCGCACACGATCACATGGCCGCGCATGCGAGCGATCGTCTGATCCATCTTTCGCCTTCCGTAGAGATTCGTGATGCGGCCTTCGACGAGCGACTCCAACAGCACGCCGGTGGTGTACAGGGCGGTCCCGGCGCCGCCGACCACGACGAACATGGTAAAGATCCGTCCCGTCGTGTCGAGCGGACGGATCTCGCCGAAGCCCACGGTCGTGACGGTGATCACGGTCTGGTAGAGCGCGTCGATGACGCTGAAGCCCAACAGGAGATACCCGAGCGTGCCGACGACGACGACGAACGCAAGGGTGCTCGTCGCCATCCTGAGTCTTCGCCAATCCGCCACGCCCCATCCTGCCCCATCCGCGACGGGCCAAAATCCATCGCGCTCAGAGTGACCAGAAACCGGGTGCCGCCGGGCTCGTGTCGACCACCCAGGTGGGTCGCCAGGCATGGCATGCGCCATGATCGTGCGATGACGAAGGGCTCCTTGCGCGCCAGGCTCCTGGTAGCGACGCCGACGCTCGACGGCTCGTTCTTCGAGCGAACGGTGATCATCATGCTCGACCACGGCGACGACGGCGCCCTGGGGCTCATCGTGAACCGGCCCGACGACATCGACCTGGCCGATGCCCTCCCGGCGTGGGCCGAACGGGCGTGTCCCCCGGCGGCCGTGTTCGTCGGTGGTCCCATGCAGCCCAACGGGGCCATCGGGCTCGGTCGTCTCGCGCTGGGCCCGGCGGGAGCACCCTCGGGCGCCGCAGCGGGCGCCCCAGCGGAGCCGACCCCCAACGGTTTCGCGGCGGTCGGATTCTTCGGTCTGGGAACCGTCGATCTGGAGCGAGGGCCCGACCAGCTCCCAGCGATCACCGAGGTTCGGTTGTTCGCCGGCCATTCGGGATGGGGACCGGGCCAGCTCGAGGCCGAGATCGCCGAGGGATCGTGGTGGGTGCTCGACTCGATCGCCGACGACCCCTTCAGTCCTGACCCGACGACGTTGTGGCACACGGTCCTGGCCCGTCAGCCCGGCCGAGTGCGTCTGTACGCCAGGTTCCCTGACGACCCGTCGGCGAACTGAACTCGGAGGCCGGGCCCAGCGTGCGTGCGCGCGTCTGTGTGCTCAGGCCTGCCAGCTCAGCTCTTCGTAGCGCTCGACGATCCGCCAGCCGTCGGCCGTCCGGCTCAGCGTGTCGTTGTAGAACAGGCCGGTGCGGGTGAGCTGGGCACCCTCGCCGGTGTCGAAGAACACGTGGCACACCACCGGGACCCGGGTCGTGGCCCGATCGCCGTCGAGCACCAGGCGCAGCCCGCCGGAAATGCGCTGGGCCTTGGGCATCATGGCCTGCAGCTCGGCCAGCCACTGCCGGTACTCCGAGTACGTACGCGCCGGCTGGCCGAAATCGCGGAGATCGACGGTGGCGTCGACCGAGAACGTCGTGTCGTACACGGCGAAATCGAAGGCCTCGGCCGCGGCGAGCTGACGGTCGTACAGGTCGGCAATCGCCAGCCGGTCCTGGATCTCCTGCGTCGTGTACACCCGATCGGCCATTCGCCGCCCCGCTCCGTCGCGCCCATCGCCCGTCGATACTGCCCGGCGCCTCCCCGCCGGGTGGCTCCGGTCGAGGACGCTACCTGCACGCCTGGGCGTCCGCCCGGTAACTTGCGAGCGTCGACGCACGAGCCGGGGGTATCCGTTCGATGATCAAGTCGTTCACCTTCGTCAAGAAGCAGCCGCACCTCAGCGCCGCCGAGTTCTTCACCAGATGGACAGAGCACACGCGCGACTGGGACCTCCGCGACCATCCCGAGATCAGCCTGAACCGCTTGGTGATGATCGAGGGCGACAGTCCCTACGTCGGGATCGCCGAGAACCACTGGCCCGACGACCAGACGCTCCAGCAGGCCGCCGCCTGGTACGCCACCGAGGACGGCCAAAAGCACTGGGCCGATCTGTGCACCTTCATGGACATCGACAACAGCCCGACCGTGATGGTGACCGCCGAAGCCGACGTGAACCCCGTCGACGGAATCAAGCTCGTCGTCGCGCCCACGTCGAGGTGAGCGCACAGGCCCCGATGGACGCTCGAGCGACGACACACGGGGTCGAGGAACTCGGCGCCCTCCCCAACGAGCTGCGCGCTGAACTGCCCGCGGAGCTGCGGACGTGGATCGAGCGGGCGACGGGCTCCACCGTGGCATCGGCCGCACGGCACCTCGCCGGGGCCTCGCGCCAGGCCTGGACCGTCGACACCGCCGACGGCCGGCCGCTGTTCCTCCTGCGCGACCAGGTTGGCGCCGGGGGTGGCTCGGCTCGCGATGCAGCCGTCCTCCGGGCGTTGGTGGCCACCCCGGTGCCGGTTCCGGCGGTCGTGGCCCACGACGCACCGCTCGGGGTCGTGCTGTTGGAGCGCGTGGCAGGCCGTTCCGACTTTCCCGCCGTCGACCGCGACGATGAGCGAGATCCCACCGCCCGGCACCTCATGGAGATCACCGGGGCGTTGCACCTCCTCGACATCGAGCGGCTCGGCCTCGACCATCTCGCTCGGCCGGCAACGGCTGCAGACCACGCGCTGGCGCTCCTCGACGGCTTTGCGCCCATGGCCACCCTTCTCGAGACCATCGCTTCTCGCGAGCCGCTGTTCGAGGTGGCGATCGACTGGCTCCGTCGCCACGTCCCCACCACCGTCGAGCGCACCTCGCTGGTGCATTCCGACATGGGCCCGGGCAACTTCCTCTACGCCGGCGGACGCGTCACCGCCGTGCTCGACTGGGAGGTCGCCCATTTCGGCGATCCCATGGAAGACCTGGCGGCCATCTCGATTCGCGACATGGCCACGCCCGTGGGCCATCTCCCCACCCGCTACCGGGAGTACACCGAGTCGAGCGCCATCGCCATCGACCTCGACCGGATCCGCTACTACCGGGTGCTCGTGCTCACCCGCAACAGCATCATGCTCAGCCTGGCACTCCAAAGGGCCACACCGGCGTTGGACGTCGCCCAGCTCTCGATGTACCGCATGCTCCTGGTGCGGGCCGCGGCGATCTCGTTGGCCGATGCCGTTGCCCACGGCTCTGCAGCAGACGGTGCCCGGGCCGCCGACACCCGGGCTGCAGCCGATCTCGTCGACCGGGCCCACGAACAAGCTGCTGCGATGCGCGAGACCATGGGCCCGTTGGCCGATCGGCTCCCGCAACCCCTGGAGGACGGGCCGTGATCGTCGGTATCGCTCACGGGCTCTCGGTGGGCCACGGCGACGACCTCTACCACCCCGTGACCAGCGACGACCCCACGTGGATCGAGACCGTCTGGTTTCCCTTCTCGATTCCCGACGCCGGGATCACCGTTTCGACCCGCATCGTGGCCCAGCCCAACCGCAACCTGCTCGGCGTGACCGTTGCCGCATGGCGCGGCGCCGGTGAGCGCCTCGCCGCCACCGTCTGGAACGGGCCCTTCGAGCCTGAGTCCGGCGCCCGGCCCGATCTGCGCGATGTCACCTTCGCCAACGGGCTGCGCCTCGTCGTCGAAGAGCCGCTGCAGCGCTATCGCCTCCACCGCGACGTACCCGAGACCGGTGGCGGTATCGGTGGCGGCGACATCGGGCTCGACGTGCGCTTCGAGGCGGTCATGGAGCCCCACCCCGTGGCGCCCGAGGAATCGCCGGGCATGTTCCTCGGGCACCTCGAGCAGCCCGGTCGGATGACGGGACACGTCTTCATCCGAGGGCAGCGCTACAGCGTCGATTGCGGCACCGTGCGTGACCGCTCGTGGGGGCCCCGACAACCCCGTTCCGATCTGCGGCTCGGCAACGCCTTCGGGACGGCCGACGCCTCGTGCGCCTTCTTCGCCTACGTGAACCCGGGTGACGACGGCACCGAGCACATCACCGGCGGCTATCTGTTGCTCGACGGTCAGGGGGCCACCATCCGTCGGGGGCAGCGCAGCACCACCTGGGACGACACCGTTCCCGCGTCGGTCGTCGTTGAGGCCTCCGACGCCCTCGGCCGCTCGCTCGTCGCTCGGGGACTCTCGCTCAACTCGGTCGCCAACGATGCCGGCAACGACGTCTACGCCGTCTTGAACCTCATGACCTGGGAGATCGAGGGGCGAACCGGAGCGCTGGTCACCGGCGAGAACCATGATGTCTGGTCGAAGTCGGCCTGGCTGGCCGCCGGTCGGGCCGAACTCTCGAGGTGAAGTCGAGGTTCAGGGTTATGGTTTTCCGGGCCTGATGAGAGACGCGGGTCAGGGTAACGGCCGCTGGTACATCGACTCGAGCACCCGGTCCCAGGCCTCGTCGCTGCTCGTCGCGCGGAGCGCGATCAACTGCTCGGCCATGGCGCCCACCACGACCCGGGTAGGGGCAGGGTCGGTGGCGAGGGCAACGGCGATGGCTTCGGCCACGTCCTCGGCCCTCGACGCGCCTTCGAGACCAGCACCACGGAACGTGGCCTCCAGGGCGCCCCGGATCGACCCGGTGAACGAGCCGTAGGACCCGTCAGACCCGTCGGTGGCCGAACCGAGATGCTCCATCGACACCAGTGCCGCCTCGCCGTAGTCGGTGAGCGTGGGGCCGGGCTCGACCACCGTGACACCGATCCCAAACGGGGCCACCTCCCAGCGCAGCACGTCGCTGACGGCCTCCAACGCGTATTTCGAGCCGTGGTACGCGCTGCCGCCGGGAAACGTGAGGCGGCCGCCCATCGACGACACGTTCACGATGCGCCCGGCACCCCTGCGCCGCATCCCCGGAAGCACCAATTGGCACAGTCGCATGGGCCCGAACAGGTTCACCTCGAACTGCTGGCGCACCGCGGGGAGGGGTGTTTCCTCCATCGGGCCCTGCTGACCGAAGCCGGCATTGTTCACCAGTGCGGCCACCGACCCGTGCTCGTGCTCGATTCGGGCCACGGCCGACGCCATCGAGCCCTCGTCGGTGACGTCGAGCGCCTCCGTGCGGCATCCGAGCGCCTCGAGCTCGACGATGGCCTCGGGACGGCGAGCCGTCGCGTAGACGGTCCAGCCATCGGTCGCGAGCCGGGCCGCGGAGGCGCGACCGATCCCCGACGAACAGCCGGTGACCAGTACGGCGCCCCGTCGCGCATTTAGCGCCACGGCGTCGGCTCCCACGCCTGCCCGCCGGTCACCTCACTGGGCTCGATCCCGAGGTATCGCTCCAGGTTCCGATGCAGGTTCGTGATGCGCCGTTCCTCGTGCGAGAGGGTGAGGTGGGTGAACGAGGGTTGGTGCAGCCCTCGTTGGACCCGCTGCAGGTTGGCGATGTCCTGACTGAACACCAGGCCCAGCGGTGCGTGCTCGGCCGCCACGGTAACGACCGGCGGCCGGGGTTGGGTCCGGCGCTCGTCGGCATCGCTGACCCGCCGGTACGAGAACACGTCCATCCAGCACTCGTCGGGCGTGGGCCCGGGACGCATCCGCAACACGGTGAAGCCTTCCACGAGGTACAGGAGCGTCACGTTCGGGAACACGTTGTACTGCGCAAGGCTCATCACCTGGTCGCTGCCGAACCTGGACACGTCGGCTCCGGTAGCCGAGGCCGTCGACCGCAGGCGGTCTTCGATGAGGTCGCGAATGGTGTCCCCGGGCGGGATCGGCGGATGGGGACCGGGCTCGTCGCGTGACGACACCCCGATGCGCTCACCCTGCTGACGCCAGAACGACTCCCAGATCTCCTGCGGCGTCGCCCCGTGACGCAAGCGGGGACTGGGGATCCCGTAGGGCTGTGTGAGCGCGCCGTGGAGCCCCCAGATGCGGGTGAGCGAGTTCACGTCGTCGGTGGAGGGGATCATCTCCCGATGGATGCCCTGCACGTGGTACGTCTCGCTGAAGGCGTCGATCCCCGTCTTCCAGTTGCAGGGCAGGGCCGTCGTGACCACGGCCCGGCACACGTACTCGTCGGCCCGTGTCCACACGGTGTCGCCCGGGAGCGCTTCGAGGAACGTGGACAGCGGCTCGGCGAGCGGGTCGAGGTTCACCCAGACCAGTCCGCTCCACTCCCCCACCTGAACGGGAGCCAACCCGTATTCGTCGCTGCGGAGCACCCCGAAACCCTTGCGGGACGGGACTTCGCGCAGTTTGCCTTCGAGGTCCCAGCACCACCGGTGATAACCGCAGCGCAGCTCGGTGAGCCCTTCACCGTGGCCGTGGCAGAGCTCGTTGCCGCGATGCCGGCACACGTTCTGAAAGGCCCTCAAGGTCCCGTCGCCGCCGCGCACGATGAGCACCGAGAGGGTGTCGATGGTGTGGTCGTAGAAGTCGCCCGGCCGGCTCACGAGGTCGACGGGGCAGGCGATCTGCCAGACCCGGGGCCAGAGGCGCTCGTGCTCGAGCCGAGCGAACTCGGCCGACACGTACCGGGAGGCCGGCACCCTCACCGGTTCGTGGCGCCCGTCGACCGAACCGATCGCGCTCCCCACCGGAGCGGTGTCGGTGAGCTCACCCTCGAAGACGGTCACGGCCCGGGCATCGCTCATGGCGCAACGGTAGCTGCGCTGCCGGGGTGCGCGACATCGACGCTCGGGCTCCCGAACACGTCCGTTCCCGGGTGTCACCGGCCCCGCTTGCGCCAGCCCGCGACCGCGGGAGCTGTCACCCTCGTTAGCGTTGCTGCGGTGCAACAGCTGAGACACAGGCATCGGTATCGACGAGCGATGGGCGTGACGCCGCTCGCGCTGATGCTGGCCCTGATGATCGCCACATCGGCGGGCTGCAGCCTGGGCACCGACGACACCACGGGCACCACCGAGCCCGAAGGCCCGCTCATCATTCCCCCGTTGCCGACGTCGACGACCTCGTCACTGATGGCGGAGGGACCCGTCGCCCCAGCCCCTGGAGTCCTCGCCTCCGTGCCCCTTCCGACCGGACCACCCCCGGGCGCCGCTGCTTCACCACCGACTCCGACTGCAGCACCGGCTCCGACTGCGCCGCCGCCGCCGGCAGCGTCGGCCACGCGCGCGCCGGGTGGAACGACCCTGCCCACGCGGCCGTCGTGGCTCGGCACGCGCGTCCTGGCCCTGCGGCCCGACGGCTTCGGTGAGATGCCGCCCACGCCTCCGGAGCTCGCCGATCGCCGGTTCGCCACGATCGACTTCCTCGCCCCGCCAACCAACGACACCTTCGTGGCGTCGATCGTCGAGGTGCCTCCCGAGGTCGTGGCCCGATCGAGCTGGCGCGACGACTGCCCGGTCGGCCTGGCCGAGCTCCGTTACGTCACTGTCTCGTTCCACGGGTTCGACGGCCTCTTCCACACCGGCGAGCTGCTCGTGAATGCCGACGCCGCCGAAGGGTTCGTCGAGGTGTTCCGGCGGCTCCACGAAGCCCGGTTTCCCATCGAGGAGATGCGGGTGGTGACCGCCGACGAGATCGACGCTCCACCCACGGGCGACGGCAACAACACGAGCGCCTTCGCCTGCCGACCCGCCACCGGCGCCACCAACTGGTCCCAGCACGCCTACGGACGGGCCATCGACGTCAACCCGTTCATCAACCCGTACCTGAAGGGCGACATCGTGCTCCCCGAGCTGGCGTCGGTGTACCTCGACCGGGCCGACGTGCGACCGGGCATGATCGTCGCCGGCGACGTGGTCACCACCGCCTTCGCCGACATCGGCTGGGCCTGGGGTGGCAACTGGAACTCCCTCAAGGACTGGCAACACTTCTCGGCCAACGGCCGCTGAGCCGTCGATCGAAACGCGGGGCACCTGTCAGTGCTCGACCGGGCGGATCAGGGTGCTCGGCTCCGGCCCGTGGGAGCTTCGAGCCCGACGACTCGACCGGGTCCGGACCACGATGATCAGGTCGGTGCGCTCGGGTGGCCGTCAACACCGAGAGGTCAACCCGCCCGGTCCAGGTTGCGGCAGTAGGAATTGCGATCGGATGCCGGGGAGGGGTTCGCGAGCGAGGCGTCGACGCTGATGATCGCCACGGCAGCGGTCACGGCGGTGCGTTCGATCTCGGCCTCGACGGCGGCCCGCTCGGATGCAGAGCCGGCGGCGGCGAGCCGGCGGCCGAGGTCGAAGGCCTGGGTGCGCCAGCGGGCGATGAGCGACACGGCGTCAAGACCGGCGTTGCCCGCCGGGACGGGGGCCGTCGCACCGAGCAGGCGCAGCGACGGGTCGAAGCGCTCCGCGGCGCCTTCGATCATCGGGCCGCGTACCTCGGCGATCACATCGTTGACCCGTCCGAAGTCCCCGCCAGCGGGGGCGACGTCGGGGGCGACGTCGGGGGCGTCGGCGGCACTGGTGGCGCTGGTGGCGCTCGGAGGAAGGTCGGCCTGCAGCATCGATGCCACCGCGTAGGCGAGGTCCCGCGTGATGTGGGCGTTCATCCCGAGGAGCAGATCGGCTGCTGCGCTGACGCGCTCGTCGTCGGCCGCGGCGAAGGCCATCTGCCAGGCCCCGGGGACGTCACCGGTCCGGCCTGACGTCCAGTTGTCGATGGCGTCGAAGTACAGACGGGCGAACACGGCGTCGAGCAGCGTGACGACCCGCGCATCGGCGAAGTAGCCGGGGTCGGCGGCACGGGCGGCGACGCCGCGGGTCATCTGCAGGTAGGTGAACGCGAAGACGGCCGTGTGGTCACAGGCCAGGGCTGCGAGCCGGACCTCCATCTCGCCGACCACCGCGTCGAGGCACGCTTCCTCGCCGCGACGGCAGACATTGGCCGACGACGGGTCGACGCCCGAGGCCAGACCGGTGACGGCGTGCTCCCAGCCCGACGTCCGGGGCGTCCCGGGGTTCACCGGACCCGATCCGAAGCCGGCCGCGGTCGGACCCGCCGGCGCACCCCGTGGCGCGAGCACGGCCACAGCCAACGATGCGGCCAGCACCACGGTCGACGAGACGATCGACCGCAATGCCGGCGCGGACCTCGCACGGGACGCGGATCCGTTCACGGCATCAGCGCACGCCGGTCCGGCGCGACGGCGACACGGGGCAACGACGTCACTCGGCCCGCCCGGGGTCGAAGCGGCGCAGGGCAAAGGTGGCCACGATCAACGGGACGACGATGAGGAGCGCCAGAGCGACGAGCGCCGTCAGCCACGCCCGCGACGTGTGCGCCCATCGACTCTCGGGCTGGTATCCGACGGTGATCGCGTCGACGGCGGGAATGGCGTTGGTGGCGTCGACCGTCCTGATGTCGCGCAGGCGCCCGGAGAATCCCTCGAGATCGTTCACGTCGGCGGTGGCCGCGGCGCCTGCGAAGCCCCACTGGGCGCTCGAGGCCAGGCTGAGCTGCTCGAGGCCGGGGCGGTCGACGATCTCGGGGAGGATACCCCCGGCCGAGAGCACCAGCTGGAGGATCAGCAC
>JANLSK010000305.1:0-3975 GCA_031362415.1 Actinomycetes bacterium
GGCGGCCCCGCTGCGCCTGATCTTCGACGACCGCTCGTCGCGCCCACTGGGTGACGCTCCCGCGCCTCCGGCCGGCGCCGCGCGCCCGCACCACCACGATCGGCGAGACCGGGCGAGCGGTGAGATCGCACAGGGTGCGCGCGACCGACGTCACCCGTATCCCGTCGACCTGACCCCGGTGGATCGGCCCGTCGACCCTCGAGCGGTGGGTTCGCAGCCCGTCGAATTGCCGTCGACCCGGGCCGAACGTCGTGACCTCGATGACCTCGGGCCGCTTGAACCCGCGGAGGTTCCAGAGATGCGCGGCGGTCCTGAACGACGCGACCGTCGCCGGTCCACCGGCGAGCACCGCAGCGAGGACGGGCTGCTCCCACCTCGGCGGCGCGCCAGCCACGGCGAGCACGCCACGGCGTAGCGGCACGAGCCGACCGCCGCCGATCCGGTGCTCGATCTGATGTCGACTCAGGTGCTCCCGGGCCTGGTTCCAGGTCACCAACGAGTGCTGGCGGGCCGCGAGGTCGAACAGCTCCGTGTCTCCCATGATCGGGATCTCATCACGGCCATAGGACACTCACCGTGACCAGTTGGCCCACCGTACGCCACCCACAGCAGTCCCCCACCCAGCCCACATCGACCAAGCGTGAGTACAACCCCGCATACCCCGGACAACTCACTCTTGGTCGAGCGGTTGGGCCCGCCCACCCTGGGTCGACGGGTTTGACCGCGAGATCAACGCCAGATGGCGCCGATGGGGAGGGCCAAGATTCGGTCGTCGACCCGGGCCGGCAGCGGGTTGGGGCTCAGCACCACGCCACGCACGAACCGTTCACCGAGTCGGTCACGCAGGTGACGAAGCCCGCTGAGATCACGGTCGATCAGGCGGGGAAAGGCCTTCACCTCGATGCCCGCGACCCGTCCGTCACGAGTCTCGAGGATCAGGTCTACCTCGACCTTGTCGTGCGTGCGGTAGTGCGACACGGCGACCGCGGTCTCAGCCCAGCCCGTGCCCTTCTGGATCTCGGTGGCCGCAAAGGTCTCGAGCAGGTGCCCTGTCTGGGTGAAGGCGCTCGGGTCGGCGCAGGCCAGGCGCTCGGCGCTCTGGCCGAGCAGCCACGCCGCGACCCCCGAATCGGTGACATGCAGCTTGGGCTGGCGACCGACTCGCGTGCTCAGGTTGGTCGACCAGGCGGGTGTCCTGACGACCAGGTGCACGAGCTCCAGCAGTCGCGTGTACTCAAGGGCGAGGTCACGGTTGATGCCGATCGTCCGACCCGCATCGGCGACGTTGAGGAGCTGACCGGTCCGCGCTGCGAGGGCGCGCAGTAACCCGCTCAGGGATTCGCCCCTCCTGACCTCACGCAACTCGACGACCGTCCGCTGGAGAACCAGCTCGATGAACGACTCGAACCACCGCTCCCGATCGACCGCACGACCGCGCGCAACGGCCAGGGGAAAACCTCCCGCGATCGCCCGGTCGATGTAGGCCCGCCGATCGAGATCATCGACGGAGCCGAAGTCGAGCATCTGATCGTCGTCACCGAACAACCGGTCGACGAAGGTCTCACGATGACCTTCGAGCTCTCCCTGCGACAGCGGCCACAGGGTCAGGACCCGGCCCCGGCCGGCCAGGAAGCGGGCAACGTCAGGAACCGCGAGCGGTTGCGCCGACCCGGTGAGCACGTAGCGACCGGGTCGCAGATCTCGATTGAGCTCGGACTTGATCGCCGGCAGGAGCCCGGGAACGTGTTGGAACTCGTCGATGACGACCATGCGTGCCCGATCGGCAACGAGCAGTGACGGGTCCCGACGGGCCATGTCGGCGACGGCCGGGTCGTCGAGATCGTGGAACACGGCGTCGTGCTGCGCTGCGAGTTGGCGTACCAGGGTGCTCTTGCCGCTCGTGCGCGCGCCGGTGAGCACGACGACGGGGTCGAGGGTCAGCGCGGTGCCCAGCACCTCACCAAGGTGGCGGCGATACCAAGAGTCAGGAGCCTTCGACGCCACGGAACGACCTCGGAACCGAGTGGACGGAGGTCGTGGAAACCGACAACCCTCGTCCATTCTAACCGACAATTTACGAAGTTCACAACCGACTGTACGAGGAGCCGAGAACCGACAACGTGCGGTCGTTCGCGACTCGACGATAGGTCTGGCGGCACGCAGCGCCGAGAGCAGCGCCCGAGCACCCACCCGCATCGAGCAACTGCCAGAAGACACCCGCATGCGCGCGACTACTGGCAGTTGTTCGACGGGTTCAGGCCTCAACGGGGTTCAGGCCTCGACGGGGTCAGGCGGTCGACGGGGTCAGGCCTCGACGGGGTCAGGCTGCGGCACTCCGGGCGGCGAGGGCGGCGCCGATGGTGTCGACGACCTGGGCGGGTGTGAACGCCGAGGTGATCAGGATGGGCAGCCAGCCGTCGACGGCCACATCGTTGAACCGGAACCGGTCGCGGTCGAAGGCCACGCGGGAACCGTGCTCCATCCAACTGTCGTACTCGATGGCGATCATGAGGTCGGGATAGGCCAGGTCGAAGCGAACCGACCGGCCTCGCACCACGGCCCAGTGCTGAGCCACCGGCGCAGGGAGCCCGCCTTGGCTGATGGCCCGCATCACGTCGAGCTCGGGTTCGCTGTCGCCCGGGTGGAACTCCTCGCCCCGGGCCTCGAGCAGCGCCCGCATCACCGTGCTCCGCCGACGTCCCCGAGTGGCCAGATCGTCGAACACCATCCGCAGCGCAGGCAGGCTCACCAAGCCGCGCCGCAGGGCATCGTCGAGCGCCCGTTCCACCACGACCTCGGGGACGGGCCGGGCCGTCAGGTCGCAGAGCGTGCGCGCCACCGACGTGACCGGCAGCCCGTCGACTCGCCCGCGGTGCAGCAACCCGTCGACCGTCGACTCGTGGCCCCATATGCCATCGAGCTCACCTCGACTCGAACCGAACGTCGTGATCTCGACGGTCTCGGGCCGGCGGAACCCCCGCAGCGACCACACGAACGCCGCCGTTCGGTGCGAGGCGACGGTTGCCGGCCCACCAGCCAGCACAGCCGCCAACACCGGCTGCTCCCAGGTCGAACGGGCTCCGGCCGCGAGGTACACGCCCCGCCGGAAGAGAACGAGCCGGCCATTGAGGATTCGGCGACGGAGCTGACCGGGGCTGAAGCAGCCCAGTGCCTGTGCCGTGGTCACCAACGAGTGCTGCCGGGCCGCGATCTCGAACATCTCGATGTCTCCCATGGTGAAATCTCACCACACCCCTACGACACTCACCCCCGGCTGCGACCCGAGACCGGCGCACACCCATCGAGCAACTGCCAGTACATAGCCGTATGCGCGCGACTACTGGCAGTTGTTCGGCGGCTCGGCCACCGTCGGCACCATGACCGTCGTTACCCGGCGCGTTGGCCGCGCTACTTGGGGATCTGGGTCCAGGGGAGATCGCGGTCGATGCGGGGCTCGCCGGGGAGACCCAGCACGCGCTCGCCGAGGATGTTGCGCATCACTTCCGACGTACCGCCCTCGATGGAGTTGGCCCGCGAGCGCAGGAACGACTTGCGGGGATCGCCGCCGTAGATGCGGGTGCCCTCGGGCCGTCCACCGTTGTAGCCCTCGGGGTACAGGAGCCCTTCGGGTCCGAGGATGGCGATGGCCAGCTCGTAGATCTCCTTGTTGAGCTCGGCCGAGATGAGCTTGCCCACCGAGCCACCGGGGCCGGCCTCGCCACCACGACGGCGGTTGGCCTGAGCCCGCAGGTTCGTGAGGCGCAGGCACTCGGCCTTGATCCAGGTGCGCATGTACCGGTCGCGCAGCACGGGATCGGTGGGGCGACGCTCGTCCCACAGGCGGATCACGTCCTGGATGGGCCCGCTCCCCCGCCCTTCCTTCGAGCCGCCCAACGCCACCCGCTCGTTCATGAGCGTGGTGATGGCGACGTCCCAGCCCTTGCCCTCGGGCCCGAGACGCCACGTGTCGGGGAT
>JANLSK010000313.1:0-18340 GCA_031362415.1 Actinomycetes bacterium
CGACGTCGGCGACCAGGGTCATCAACGGGGAGTCGAACCCGCGTGGATCCTCGATGCGGTCGGATTGGCCGGCGTGCAGGCTCAGCGAGTCATCCAGGAGATCCACGCGGAACGAGAAGCTCTCGGCGCGATGTTCGCCGACCTCACCGCTCGCTGAGCACACCTCGGTGAGCTTCCACGGGGAACCGACCAGCCGCCGGGGCTGGAGCGCTCGCCGTGCGGAGCGCAGTCGGACCGCACGTCTGACGATCCACCGATAAGGTCAAGGGGGGATCCCCGCCATCGCAACCCTCGGCGCCGCGGCGGTCACGGCTGCCGGTGATAGGACCGTGTGGGCTGCTCGGGGCGTCTCCGAGGCTCCATCGTGTCTTGCGCCCTCGACGAGAACAGCGTCGAGATCAGGGCCGTCGTCGAGTGCGGCCGAGAAGGCACGCCCTTCCTCAAGCCGGCGATCGAGCAGGCCCGAGCTGAAGCGACACCGTTCGTTTCATGTCTTGTCCCTTGCTACTGCGAGAGAGCCTGATGAGCGCGTGGGGAGAAAGCCGTGGGGCCCCGCCGTGGCCGGGCCCCACTGGCAGGTTTTTTTGGTGCTGGTGCTCGTGCTGGTGCTGGTGCTGGTTAGCGGTATTGGCCGACGAGATGTTGGAGTTCGCTGGCGGTGCGGGTCATGTCTTCGGCGGAGCGGCTGGTTTCGGTGGTGGCTTGGCGGGTGGCGTCGGCGGCTTCGGCGACGGCGGAGATGCTGTCGGCGATGTCGTTGGTGGAGCGGGAGGCTTCGGCGATGCTGCGGCCGATCTCGGCGGTGGTGGCCGACTGCTCCTCGACGGCTGAGGCGATGGTGGTGGAGATCTCGTTGATCCGGTTGATGATTTCGGAGATGGTGGCGTTGGCGTCGACGGCGCCTTGGGTGTCGGACTGGATCGCTTGGATCTTGGCGCTGATCTCTTCGGTGGCTTTGGCGGTCTGGTTGGCCAGTTCCTTGACCTCGTTGGCGACCACGGCGAAGCCTTTGCCTGCTTCTCCGGCTCGGGCAGCCTCGATGGTGGCGTTCAGTGCGAGGAGGTTGGTCTGCTCGGCGATGGAGTTGATGACCTTGATGACGTTGCCGATCTCGATCGACGATTGGCCGAGTTTGGCGATGGTTTCGCTGGTGGTGCGCGACATCTCGACAGCTTCGGCGGTGACTCGGGAGGCTTCGACGGCGTTGCCGGCGACTTCGCGGATGGTGGCGTTCATCTCTTCGACGGCGGCGGCGACGGTCTCGACGGATGCTGAGACCTGGGTGCCGGCGACTGACGCGGAGCCGGCTTGGGCGGCGGTCATGTCGGCGCTGTCACCGAGGCCAGCGGACACGGTGGTGAGCTCGGCGGCGGCGGAGGCGAGTTGCTCGGACGAGGTCTGGAGTTGGCCGACCATGTTCTGGAGGCTGGAGACCATTTGCCGGAATGACTCGCCGAGCTCGCCGGGAACTTCTCGACTGAGGATGTCGGCGGTGATGTTGCCGTCGGCGATGGCTTTGGCCTGCTCGGCGACGATGGTGAGGACGTCGAGCATGTCGTCGAAGGCGTTGCCGAGCTCGCCGACCTCGTCGGAGCTCTTCAAGGCGAGCTTCTCGATGGCGAGGTTGCCTTGGCTGATCTGCTTGGCGTTGTCAGCAGCCCGACGCAACGGCCGCGAGATCGCCCGGGTCAACGCCGTCGCAACTCCAACCATCAGCACCACGCCCAACACGAGACCGACCACGATCGTCCTCTTGGTCGACGAGGCGGTGTCGCTGGCGCCGCGCTGCACCGTGGCACCACGGCTCACGATGAGCGCCGAGATCTCTTCGAGCGGAGCTTCGAGGGAGCTGAACGCGTCCTCGAACGCGTCGACCTCGGCCAGCGCCGCCGCCGGATCAGTGCCGGCGAGCTCGATGATCTGCACCGCAGAGGCGACGTAGGACTCTACCTGCGGCGCCGTCTCATCGAACAGCATCGACAGCTCGTTGCTTGCGCCTTCAGCGCCAAGGATCTGCCGGTTCTCCTCGAGGAGCCCCTGCATGTCGGCTGCCAGGACCTCGGCGTGGTCGCCAATGGCGGCGAAGTCCTCGGCCGAGGCGCCCGTTTGGGCGGCGAGATTGGCCCCGAGAACGTCGGCGCGGATTCCGTCGTGGCCGATGTTGACCTCAGCGGAGTTCGCCACCGCCTGGCCGAGAAGCGCCACCTCGTCGCCGTTCTCGGCCATGGTCTGGGTGCCCTTGTAGGAGAGGACGCCGACGATGACCCAGACGACCAGGACGGCGATGAAGCTGCCGAAGATCTTCTTGCCGATGGTCAGTCTCTTCATGGTTGCCGTGTCTCCTGGTGGCGGTGGTGGCGCTCGGTCGGGCTGATGCTGCTCGGACGGGTGTTTGGAGCTGTGGGGTTGAGTTCGGGCTCAGTTGTGGGTGATGTCGGTCAGTCGTTCGGGGTCGAGGACGTGGAGGAGTCGGTTGTCGAGCTTGCAGACGTGGGTGAGGAAGGTGCGGAGGTTGGTTCGGGTGGTTTCGGGGGGGTCCTCGTAGCAGTCGGGTGAGGGTTCGACGACGCCGTCGATGGTGTCGACGAGGAGGCTGACGGGTCCGTCGTCGGTGCGAAGGACGACGTTGGCGGTGTTGGTGTCGGTGGGTCGGGGTTGGAGGCCGAGGAGGTGGCGGAGGTCGAGGGTGAGCACGATCTGGCCGCGGAGGTTCATGAGGCCGGCGATGGTGTCGGGGGCGAGAGGGACGGGGGTGAGGTCCTGGGCTCGGAGGACTTCTTGGACCCGTTTCACGTCGACGCCGAAGAGGGCGCCGTCGACGATGAACGTGCAGTACTGCTGGGCTTCGAGGACGGGTTGCATCAGAGGGCTCCTACGAGCTCGTTGGTCCGGTCGCCGCCCGTGTTGTTGTCGTATCCGGTGCTGGTGTCGTCGGCCTCGGTGGATTCGAAGAACCGGTAGTCGATGGTGGTGATGGCGGATTCGACGTCGAGGATGTCGGTGACTTGGCCGTTGATGAGCGCCGAGCCGGCGAGGGCTCCGCCTCCGGTGAGGGCAACGACTGCGATGTGCTCATCGACGATGTCGAGGACCCGTCGGACGGCGAGGCCGATGGTGCGGCCTCGGCATTGGTGGACGACGACGTTGATGAGGCTGGGCATGTCGTCCTGGCTGTAACAGCCGAGGAGCTCGTCGACGTGGATGACGGGCATGAGTTGTCCGCGGTACTCCACGACGGGTTGGTTCCCGGCCATCGAGAGGGCGGAGGCGGCGAAGACTTCGAGTCGGTCGACCTGGGCGAGAGGAATGGCGATGCGTTTGCCGTCGCCGACGAGGGTGACGAGGACGGTTTGCCGGTCGAGAGTCTGGTCGAGGGTGGCCTCGTTGTCGGCACGTCCGGAGCGTTCGGCGGTGTCGGAGATGACGTGGGCAGTTTGGGCGAGGGCGAGGATGTCGAGGATGAGTGCGACGCGTCCGTCGCCCATGATGGTGGCGCCGGCGTAGGGTCCTGAGCCTTTGAGTTGTTTGCCGAGGGGTTTGACGACGATTTCCTGGCTGTCGTTGATGCGGTCGACGACGAGGCCGAAGGTGTGGTCGCCGGCCTGGAGCACGACGATGTTGACGACCTGGCGTTGGTCGTCGATCGCCGTGTTGACGGCCGCTGCGGCGGCGGCGTCAGTGTCGGGGCCGGTGTCGTGGGGCGGGGCCGTCTTGTCGCGCCAGGTCTGGCGGCGCTCGACGCCGAGCTCCCGGTTGAGGTACACGATCGGTAGGAGCCGTCCTCGCAGGCGGAGGACGGGGGCGTCGCCGACGAGCTCGATGCTGGTGCGGACCTGGGCGCCTTCGAGGCGGACGAGCTCCAAGAGGGAGACCTGGGGGATGGCGAAGCGTTGGTCTCCGCTGGTGACGACGAGCGCAGGGACGATGGCCAGGGTCAAGGGGATCTTGACCTTGACGGTGGTGCCTTTGCCCATGGTCGACTGGACGTCGAGGACACCGCCGATGCGTTCGATGTTGGTCTTGACGACGTCCATGCCCACGCCTCGGCCGGACACGTTGGTGACGGCGGCGGCGGTGGAGAAGCCCGGATGGAAGATGAACCCGACGAGCTCGCGCTCGCTGAGCCGGGCGGCTTGCTCGGGGGTGACAAGACCTCGTTCGATCGCCCGGGCTCTGACTCGGTCGACATCGACGCCGGCGCCGTCGTCGGTGAGCTCGATGTTGACCTGGCCGCCTTCGTGGTAGGCGTGTAGCGACATGACGCCCTGGGGGTGCTTGCCGGCTCGGACACGGTCTTCGGGGCTCTCGATCCCGTGGTCGACCGAGTTGCGCACGAGGTGTGTCATCGGGTCCTTGATGGCCTCGATGATCGTCCTGTCGAGCTCGGTCTCTCGGCCTTCCATCTCGATGCGGACCTGCTTGCCGCAGACCATGGAGAGGTCGCGTACGACTCGGGGGAACTTGGCCCACACCGAGTCGATGGGCTGCATCCGGGTCTTCATGATCCCTTCCTGCAGCTCGGTCGTGAGATGGTTCAACCGTTGAAGCGTCGCGGTGAACGCGCCGTCGGCGAGCGCGGTCGAGTACTGCAGGATCTGGTTCCGGTTCAACACCAGCTCACCGACCAGGGTCATCAGGCGGTCGAGCAACCCGACATCGACCCGGATCGTGCTATCCGCCACCGACGACCCACCGTCGCCAGCAGCCTTGGGATGCTCGCCGTCACCCGAAGCAGCAGCCGATGACGTCGGTGCGACCGCCACGGGCGGTGCCACCGGAGTGGAGACACTCATCGGAGCGGGTTCGGGTTCGGGTTCGGGTTCGGGCGTCGGCTGGGGCGCGGCTTCTGCCACCGTCTCCGGCTGAGCGGCGATGCCGCCCGCGGCGGCGTCGCGTTGGAGGCGGTTGAGCGTGGCGATCAGCTCGGCGTGGTCGTCGGTGCCGTCGGTGCCGTCAACCTCGAGGCGGCCCAACATCACCCTCGAAGCGTCAGCCGCGCTCAGCAAGGCGCTGGTCATTTCTCGAGTCGGAGCTTCCCCGGTCTCGCGCAGCCACATCAGCAGGTTCTCGCCCGCGTGCGACAACGACTCCAAATGTCCCAGGCCGAGGAACCCGGCCGAGCCCTTCAACGTGTGGATCGTTCGGAAGATCCGCCCCACGACCTCGGCGTCGGGCCCAGTCTCCAACACCACGAAATCCTGGTCGAGCCGATCGAGGTTCTCGTAGCTCTCAATCAGGAACTCATGGATCAGATCGTCCATCGGTGCGGTCTCCCACTTCGTTCGGGACATACTGCTCAGGGGACTGCACCGATCGATCGACACCGTCGGGTCGACACTTAAGGGCGACTGTCAGGATCTGCTGGGAGCCCTCGAGCGCTGACGGGTGGGCTCGGGAAGTCGTTCAAGTCGCTGGCGAAGCCCACCGAACGAGTTCCCGACAAGACGTCACACGCCAGTCACCGGTGCCGCCGTGGGCGACCCGTTGGCCGATGAGCGTCGATGCAATCAGTCAAGAACCTGAAGCTGACGTTAGGGGTGCGTACGAGCATCCGATACCGCTACCGGGCGACCTGAGGATCACCGTGCGGACTGCTGGAGGTGGGCGCCGACGGACGGGCCAGCTACGCCAATCCGCAGGCGGAGCAGATCTTCGGGATCTTCGCCTTGTTGGACGGCAGCTGAATGGCTGCCATCGAACCGGAGGACCGCGCCGCCGCAGAGACCGAAGCGCTCCTCACCGGCGCCGGCCAACGCGATTTCGTCGTCGAGTTCCGGGTGCGCCGCGGGGGATGCATCCCCGACGATCCGCTGATCTGGGTGCGGGCGCATGGACGTCCGATCTACACCGACGACGAGCCGACCCCGTTCGTCGCTTCGCTCTTCGACGTCTCGGAGCTGAAGGAAGTCCAGGCCGAGCTGAATCGCCTGGCCGCTCACGACGTCCTGACCGGCCTACCGACCAGGCGGCTCCTCGAGGACCGACTCGAGGTCACCCGGGCCCGCCGGCTCCGATCGGGCCACGGCGTCGCTGTCCCCTTCTGTGACCTCGACGGTTTCAAGGCCGTCAACGACTCCCTCGGTCACGCTGCCGGCGACGAGCACCTGGTCGCTGTGGCATCTCGCATACGCAGCGTGGTGCGCCCCAGCGATACCACGGCCCGCTTCGGTGGTGACGAGTTCGTCATCGTGCTCGACGACATTTCCTCGCCCGATGCGGCCGCCGACGTGGCCGGGCGCATCATCGCCGCGATCGCCGAAACCCATCGTGCTGAGCGCCGGTCAGACCCGTGTCGGCGCGAGCATCGGGATCGCGTTCGACCCGGGCGGGCGGTCCGAGGATCTGCTGAGCCGCGCCGATGCGGCCATGTACGTCGCCAAGCAGCAGGGCAAGGGCCGCTGGATCATGAGCTGAAGCGAAGCACAAGGGACAAGGGTACTCGGGCCCGCCGCACCCGACGCGACCCGATGGTACGCCGGTTCCTGCCTTGCGAGAACGGGATCGCACAGAGTCAGATGGGGCGTCGTACAACGTCCCTGGCGTTGCGTGAGAGTCCTGACGTCCGAGGAGTCCGATGACCCGAGGTCCCGACAGGTTCGGCGTGTTCATCGCTCCGTTCCACAGCGATCGTCAGCATCCGTCGCTGCAACTGCGTCAAGACATCGAGCTCGTCGCGCACCTCGATCGGCTGGGCTACGACGAAGCCTGGATCGGCGAGCACCACAGCGGGGCCTTCGAGATCATCGCCTCGCCCGAGGTGTTCATCGCCGCCGCGGCCGAGCACACGAGCCGGATCCGGTTCGGGACGGGCGTCAGCTCGCTGCCGTACCACCATCCGCTGCTGCTCGCCGACCGCATCATCCAGCTCGACCATCAGACCCAGGGTCGGATGATGCTCGGCGTCGGCCCCGGCCAGCTCCCGGCCGACGCCTTCATGATGGGCATCGACCCCCGCGACCAGCGGCGCATGATGCACGAGGCCCTCGACGTGATCGTGCCGCTGATGCGCGGCGAGGTGGTGAGCGCCAAGACCGACTGGTTCGTCCTCGATGAGGCTCGCTGCCAGCTCCTGCCCTACGACCCGCGGCGGGGCATCGACGTGGCCGTGGCGTCCACGTTCTCGCCCACGGGTTCGACTGCCGCCGGCCGTCACGGGGCGGGGTTGTTGTCGGTGGCCGCGAGCACCGCCCAGGGCTTCGCCACCCTGGCCGCCAACTGGGCCATCTACGAGAAGGCAGCGATCGAGCACGGCCACGTGCCGAACCGGGCCGACTGGCGGGTCGTCGTGCCCATGCACATCGCCGAGACCCGAGAGCAGGCCGACGCCGAAGCCGCGCACGGCATCCTCGACCTGGCCCGCTACATGGGCGGGCTCGGCGGCGGGCGCATGCCGGCGTGGGCGACCTCGGCGCAGTTGGCCATCGACCAGTGGCGCACCGACGGCTTTCACGTGCTGGGCGTGGCGACGATCGGCACGCCCGACGACATCATCGCCACCATCGACCGTCTCGTCGACGAGAGCGGCGGCTTCGGCACGCTCTTGTTCCTCACCCACACCGCCGCCAACCCCGAGGCGACGCGGCGGAGCTACGAGCTCTTCGCCCGTCATGTGATGCCGCACTGCAGCGGCGCCAACGTGAACCGCCAGGCCAGCCTGGCCTGGGCCGGCTCGAACGCGACCCGGTTCATCGGCGCCATGCAAGAAGCCATCGGTAACGCCATCACCGAGTACCACCAGCCGTGACACAACAGGGGAGCCCCGATGCCGATGCCTGCACCGACGCCTGCACCTGCACCTGACTGCCTCGTGGAGCGGGACGGGTACGTGATGACCGTCACGCTCAACCGTCCCGAGCGCAAGAACGCCCAGACGCTCGCCATGTACATCCTGATGGCCGACGCCTGGATGGACGCGAGTCGCGACGACGACATCCGGGTGATCATCCTCACCGGCGCGGGCGGGAACTTCTCGTCGGGCGCCGACCTTCGAGCCATGGCCGGTGACGCCGGATCGTCGAGCGGGGTCGACGTGCAAGCGCGTCTCGCCGCCGATCCCGACCTCATCTACAAGGGCCTGCTCAAGAGCTACCGGCCCACCAAGCCGGTGATCGCCGCCGTCGAGGGCGTCGCGATCGCCGGGGGCACCGAGATCCTCCAGGGCACCGACATCAGGGTGGCCGGCGAGTCGGCCCGCTTCGGCGTCTCGGAGGCCCGTTGGTCGCTGTACCCGATGGGCGGATCGGCGGTGCGCCTGGCCCGGCAGATCCCCTACACCGAGGCGGCCGACATCCTCCTCACGGGCAAGCACATCACCGCGGCCGAGGCCAAGGCCCTGGGGCTGATCGGCCATGTCGTACCCGACGGTCAGGCGCTGGCCAAGGCTCGCGCGATCGCCGAGGTCATCGCCGGCAACGGGCCCCTCGCCGTGGAGGCCATCCTCAAGACGCTACACGAGACCCAGGGCATGACCGAGCCCGAGGCCTTCGCCTACGAGCAGGACTACGGATCGGCGATCTTCCGCACCGCCGACGCCAAGGAAGGCCCCCTGGCCTTCGCCGAGAAGCGCGCCCCGAGGTTCCAGCGCCGCTGAGCGCCCTCGTCTCCAGCCCGAGCTCCGGGGGTCGGGCGGGGCCCTTGCCTACGAACGCATGTTCGGGTACGATGGGGGAATGGTGCACGCTCGAGCGCCCGTCCCCGTTTACGTCGCGCCCTTGCAGCGCTCGCTCCTCGACGGGGGAGAACCAAGTATCGACGCCGGGTTCAGCAGCCTCGAGCGGAGGTGGCTCAGCCCCGACTCATGGATCGACCACCAACCGGGCTGGCTCCACGGCGCCGGCTCGGTGTTCGAGACCGTGCTAGCCAGCGCTCCCTGGCGCACCCACGAGCGGGCGATGTTCGAGCGCATGGTCGTGGAGCCGCGATTGTCGTGCTGGTTCCCGACCGGGGCCCGGCTGCCCGAGCCGCGGTGGATCCTGGCCGAGATGGGCGGGGTGCTCGGTGCTCGCTACCAGCGGGGGCTCGACACCCTGGGGCTGAACCTCTACCGAGATGGGGGCGACGGCGTGGCCTGGCACGGTGATCGCGTGGCTCGCGACCGTCCGCAGGCGCTCGTGGCCATCGTGTCGGTGGGTCGCCGGCGGCCGTTCCTGGTGCGCCCCAGCGGTGGCGGTGCATCGCGGCGCTACGACCTTGGCGACGGCGATCTGCTGGTGATGGGCGGCGCCTGCCAGCGCGAGTTCCAGCACTGCGTGCCCAAGCGGGCCGGGGCTGGCCCCCGCATCAGCATCACCTTCCGCAGCGCAGTCGAATTCACGGCCGGCACCTCGGAGCAGGTCACGAGAAGCGGTCGCCCCGGCCGAAGCGCTCACGGTTCGACAGGTGCGCCGGAGGCTCGAACGGGGGATTGGGCAGCCGGGTGATGCCGCGCTCGTCGAGGGTCCGGTGGTGGAGGTCGGCGTCGACGGGGACCGGCATCGGATCGCCGGCCCAGTGCTCGAGCAGCGTGCACCCGTCGGTTCCGGCGATCAACGGGCCGAACACGGCGCCGTGCTCGAGGACGATGAGCGTGCCCGTCGGGCAGGGCCGGCCGCCGACCTCCAGGTCGCCGGCCAGGACGAACACGATGTGATCGCTGCCGTGACCGTGCCGTTCGAGTACCAGGCCCGGGTCGTACCGGGTGACGTTCACGAGCCGCCGGTCGGTCCATTCGAGGAACTTGTTGTACGCCGACACCCGCCGTCCCCCGGCATGCTCCTGCGCGATGACCTCGGTGAACGCCACGTCGTCGACGTGGACGAAGGCCAGACGCGGGGCCGGCATCGGCTCGGAGCTCTCGGCGGGCGGGTTCATCGGCTCAGCTTGATGGTCGACCGGTCCGCGAGGCAACCGGGCCGGTCGATAGCCTGGCCACCTACCCGTGAGTAACCCGGAGGTTCCCATGAAGACCGCGTCCGAGACGACCATGCCCGCGACAACCGACGCCGACTCGGTGGGCCAGGAGCTGGGAGCGTGGCTGCGCGAGCACTGGGATCCCGAGCTGACCGTCGCCGCCTGGTGGGAGCTGCTGGGCTCGTCGGGTTGGGCCGTGCCCACCTGGCCGACGGCGTGGCACGGCCGGGGTCTCACCCGTGATCTCATGGCCGCGGTGGTCCACGAATTCGAGGCCGCGAACGTGCTGGGCCCCCCGGGCGGCCTCGGGATGCTGCTCGCCGGGCCCACCATCCTGGTCCACGGCACCGACGAGCAGAAGCAGCGCTACCTGTGGCCCATCGTCACCGGCGCCGAGGCGTGGTGCCAGCTCTTCAGCGAGCCCGGGGCCGGCTCCGACCTGGCCGGGCTGCAGGCCAAGGGTGTTCGCGACGGCGACGAGTGGATCTTCAACGGGCAGAAGGTGTGGACCTCGGGCGGTCACCAGGCCGATCTGGGGATGCTGCTCGCTCGCACGAACGTGGAGGTGCCCAAGCACGCCGGCATCTCGTACTTCGCTCTCTCGATGCACCAGCCCGACGCCATCGATGTTCGGCCGTTGCGCGAGATGACCGGGCGGGCCCTGTTCAACGAGGTGTTCGTCTCCGATGCCCGAAGCCACACCGACACGCTGATCGGCGGGCTCGACAACGGGTGGGCCGTCGCCAACACCACGCTCAACTTCGAGCGGGCTGGTCTCGGTGCCGGTGGCCATTCCGCAGGCGGCCTCGCCGCTCCCGGCTCGGTCGTCGGTGATCTGTCCCGGCGGGCCGGCGACTTCGTCCGCGCCAGTCGCCGGGGCACGACCGCAGGCGGTGGCACGGCATTGTCGAGCGCCGCGCTCGTGGCTCTGGCCCGCGAGCGTGGCGTGTGGGACGATGCCACGATCCGCCAGGATCTGATGCGGCTGCGGACCCTCGAGCAGATCGGCCGCTTCGGTAACCTGCGGGCCAAGGCCGCGGCGCAGGCTGGCCGACGGCTCACGGGCGGCGAGCCCAACATGGCCAAGCTGGCCATGAGCCGCATCGTCCGCCTCGGGCGCGATCTCGTGGTCCGCATCCTCGGTCCCGACGCCCTCCTGGCCGGGCCCGACGCCCCGAACCGTGGCGCGTACAACGAGGTGGTGTTGTTCAGCCCGGCCCCGTCGATCTACGGGGGCTCCGACGAGGTGCAGCGCAACGTGCTCGGCGAGCGCACCCTGGGCCTGCCATCAGAGCCCAGGCCCGACAAGGGCGTGCCCTTCAAGGACCTCCTCATCGGCACCCAGCGCTAACCCCGCCCGCTGGCCCGCAACCAAATATGCGCGGAAATGCGCACCCCGTGAGCAATTCCGCGCAAATGTGGGGAGGGAGCGGGGAAGGGGGCATTGGTCCGAGGATGGGGGGCCGGGCGGGTAGAGTGCTGGTGCGGGCTCAGCGTTTCGAGCCGGGCTGTTCCCGGCATCGCCCCCGCTCTCCACAGGAGTTCAATCTGCGTGATCGCGTCCTTCGCCGGACTCGGCGTGGCGCCCGACCTCGTGGCATCGCTTGCTGCGAGTGGTATCGAGGCCCCGTTTGCCATCCAACTGTTGACCATCCCCGATGCACTGAGCGGACGGGACGTGTGCGGCAAGGCCCGTACCGGCTCGGGCAAGACCCTCGCCTTCGGGATCCCCATCGTCCAGAACACCATCCCCGGAGCCGGTCCGGGGCGACCTCGGGCGCTGGTGCTCGTTCCCACCCGTGAGCTGGCCTCGCAGGTTCGGGCGGTGCTCGACCCGCTCGCCGAGGTTCGGGGTCTGAAAGTCGCCGACATCTACGGCGGCGCTTCGATGACCAAGCAGATCGCCCGTCTCCAAGAAGGCGCCGAGGTCGTGGTGGCCACACCCGGCCGTCTCATCGACCTGCTCGACCAGAAGCAGCTCGTCCTCGACGACGTCGAGCGTCTCGTGATCGACGAGGCCGACCGGATGGCCGACATGGGCTTCTTGCCCCAGGTCGACTGGCTGCTGCGCCGGCTCACCCACCAGCGTCAGACGCTGCTGTTCTCGGCCACGCTCGACGGGGGCATCGACCACCTGGTGCGCCGCCAGATGACCGACCCCGTGTTCCACGAGGTCGGCTCGTCCGAGCGGACGGTCACCACCATGCTTCACCGCTTCCTGCTCGTCCACGAGATGGACAAGGTGCTGGTCGCCGCGGCCATCGCCCAGGGGGCGAACCGGGTGTTGATCTTCACCAACACCAAGCGGGCCGCCGACCGTCTGGCTCGCGACCTGCGGGCCAAGGGCGTCACGGCCAGCCCGATCCACGGCGACCTCCCGCAACGTGAGCGCGAGAAGGCCCTGGCCGGGTTCGCCGAGGGGAGCCTGCCGGTGCTCGTGGCGACCGACGTGGCCGCCCGAGGCATCCACGTCGAGGGGATCGACGTCGTGGTGCACTGGGAGCCGGCCGACGACCACAAGACGTACCTGCACCGCTCGGGCCGTACCGCCCGGGCCGGCGCGGCTGGTGTGGCCGTCACGTTGCTGGAGTGGAACCAGGAGCTGCCGGTGCTCCGACTCAAGCGTGCGCTCAACCTCGACGAGCCCATCGTGAAGGTCTTCTCCAACAATCCCAAGCTCGCCGACCTGGCCAACTGGGACACCTCAGGCGATGGCGAGAAGGTTGCCGCCGGCTGAGCGCAGCGCGTCGACGGCCCGGTGCACCACGGCCGGGTCGCCGGCGACCACGAGGAACTCGCGGTTGTGCAGGTGCGAGACCTTCCCGACCTTCATCCCGGCAGGGTTGTGGATCCCGATCTGCGCACCGATGTAGCGCCGTGACCCGAAACCGACCGCCTCCACTGCCGGGAAACGGTTGCGGCACATGGCGATCAGCGCATCGAGCGGGAGGAACCCCTCGTCGCTGAAGCTCAGCATCACCGTACGGGCCGGGACGTTCGCCACCAGGCGGGCCATCGCCGGCGCGATCTCAGCCTTGCGATTGAAGGGGCTGCGGGTGAGGGGATCGCGGCAGTCGATGCGCTTGCAGGCGATCCCGTAGTGCTCGGGCCGGTCCCAGGCGATCAGCGTCTCCCAGATGTGGTAGTTCGTGTAGTACCGGTGCTGGTTGTACGGCGGGTCGAGGTAGGCCAGGTCGACCTCGGGGAGCCGATCGACGGCTTCGAGCGCATCGGCCCGCCAGGCGTGTCCGCGGCCCGGGAGCAGGGGCGGGCGCCGCAAGGTCAGACGCTGGTGCGAGCGGGGGGCCCACTGCTTGAGGTACGCCATCTGCACTCCGGTGGTGGAGTCGACCCGGTCGGCGGCCAGCATCAGGCTTGAGAGCAACAGGGGCTCGAGCGGCGTGCCTGCGTGGTCGGCATCGATGGCGTCTCTGATCGCGTCGACCCTCATCCCGTTGTGGGGTTGGAGGAAGCGCGACGCCACGCAGAACGTCTCGGTGAAGTACCCGGCCCGGCCGGGCAGCGCGTCGAGCCGGTCGAGCTCGCGGTCGAGCGCATCCCCGTCGACCGCACCGGTGTCGGTGGCGATGGCCGAAAGGGCCAGGACCTCGGAGTACCGGGCCGTGTCGACGGCCCACACCTCGATACCGCGCTCTTTCCAAGCCTGGGCGACCCGGGTCGTCCCCGTGAACAGGTCGACGGCCGTGCGGGTGCCGATGGCGTCGGCGACGGCTTCGAGCGTGGGGACGAGTCGGCGCTTGGACCCCAGGTACTTGATCACCGCACGGGTCTACTACGGCCCCGCGAACGTAGCGGCGACCGCCACCAGCGCGCCGGCCATGACGTGGCCCTCCGTGGCGGTGATGTCGCCGTGGAAGTTCACAGTGGCGGCGAAATCCTCGGGTCGCATCCGGTCGCCGGCAAGGGAGCAGAAATCGGTCGCGGCGGCTGTGAACGTGATATCGGGCTCACCCACGCTTCCCTTGTACGACATGGGAAGCGTCCATTCGCTCGCTCCGTGACCGGTCAACACGATCCGGGCCGTACGGCCGGGAAACGACCGGCCGTTGAGCTCGAGCGCCGCCGGGAGCGACCTCACGCTCACGTCGGCCATCAGCCGGTAATGCTGCGCAGCGGGCAAGGTGAGCTCCTGACCTATGGCCCGCCGGATGTCGCACGCGTGGACGTGGATCTCGAAGGCTCGACTCACGAGCAGCCGCTGAAGTGGCGTCACCACCCCGAGGAACGTGACGTTGGGTCCCCGTTCCCCGTTCGGGGGAGGCGCACTGGAGTCGTGGGCGATGGTGCGCTCGGCGGTGTCGATGAACCGCTGTGCGATGTCGGCGAGCGACATGTCGCGGGCGCTCGTCTGGGCACGCGCTGTCGCGTCGAGGCCCTGGTGGGCGTCGATCGCACGGGCGTGGTCGTCGAGCATCTCCTGCAGGAGGCTCTCGCTGGCCCCGAGGTGGGCGACCACATCGCGGACCGTCCAGGCACCCACGGCCACCACCTCGCCGTCGTTCTCGCGTATCGACGCGAGGAGCCCGCGCACGTCGTCGACGACATCCCGGTAGATGTCGCGGGCGGTGGGAGCTCGCAGGACGTGGGCCCGATCGAGGAGAGCTTCTCGCAGGGATGCGGACGGCGGTGACGACTCGAGCGTGCCGAGCCAGCCGGCGGCGTTGCGCAGCGCGCTCAGCTCGGCGTCGAGCGCGGCATCGGTCTCGACGAAGGCTTCGACGGCCCGGCGCTCGTCGTCGGTGACGGCGTCGAGCGCGACGGCGGCCAGGAGTTCGCGAACGGCGTCTCGATCGAGCGGGGGCTCGGACCGATGCGACGGTGAGCTGGGACGGGGATTCATGCCCGGATCCCTTCGCTCTCGAGCACGTCAGCGACCTTGCGCAACGCCAGGCGCAGGCGGGACTTGGCCGTGCCCTCGGGTATCCCGATCGCCTCCGCCACCTGCCGGTAGGTCTTGCCGCCGAAATAGGCGAGCATCAGTGCCTCTCGTTGATCGTAGGGAAGGAGGTCGACCGCGGCTCTGACCCGCTCGGCCACGACGAGGCTGGTCGCCATCTCGCCCACGTCGGGAGGGAGGCTGACGGTTTTGGCGTCGCGATCTTCACGGCGGCGACGGGCTTCCTCCCTGCGAACTCGATCGACCGAGCGGCGATGGGTCATCGTCCCGAGATACGCCCGGAGCGTGCCCCGGGACGGATCGAACCCCTCGGGATGCTCCCATAGGTGCAAGAACACGTCCTGGGCAATCTCCTCACCCGCATGGCGATCACGGGTGACCTTGACCGCCAGCCCGTGCACGAAGGCCGAGAACTGGTCGTAGACATGGGCGAGGGCGCGCTCGTCGCCGGCGACGAGGCGGTCACGGATCTGCACCTCCCAGGTGGCCGCCGGCGTGCTCGCCTGCGGGACGCCCGAGGCCACCGAGAACGGGGTGATGTCGTGCACGAGTGTCCTTCGCATCGGCGGGGCCGATTGGATCACCGTACCCCGACCTCTCGCTCGAGCGCCTCGAACTCGGCCACAGTCAACGGCGACAGCGACGGGATCCCGGGAGCTGCGCGCTCGAGCTCGGCCCGGGCCCGCTGGTCGTCGCCGGTCGCATGGTGGATGGCCGCGGCGTGGAACAGGAGGTGAGGGTCGACCGTGCCGAGATGCAGCGCTTCCTCGGTGTATGGGAGGGCCTCGGTGCTGCGGCCGTTACGGTGGAGGGCCCAGGCCAGAGCGTCGGCCGTGAGGACGGTCTGACGCTCCTCGTAAGCCGTCTCCGCTGCCTCCAGCGCGGAAGCAGGGTCGCCGTTGTCGGCGAAGAACACCGCGAGCTCGAGGTCGACGGTACTGCCGTTGGCCTGTTCCAGCGCCAGCCCTTCCTCGACGAGTGCGTAGGCCTGAGCGGCTTCGGCTTCACGGCCGGCACTCGTGTACAGGTCGCCCAACAAGCTGGCAGCGGCGAACTGGGGCGACCGCTCGATGAGCTCCTCGAGCCGGGCGATGGCCCCGGCCGTGTCGCCCGTTGCCAACTGGGCCCGGGCATGTCCCCGATCGGCGCCCACGAGGCCAGGCACGAGATCCAGGGCCAGCTGGTACTGCGTCACCGCCTGCTCGGGGCGGCCGGAGGTGAGGAAGAGGTCGCCCAGGTAGGTGGTGACGTTGGCCGTGGCGAACGCCGAGGCGCCGGCCGCCTGGGCCTGTTGCATGGCCACGATGGCGCCGGGCAGGTCGCCGTGGAGCTCACGGAGGTACGACGCTCTCGAGAGCGCGGCCAGGGAGGGGCGGAGGTCGAGCAGGGTCTGGAGGGTCGATGCCGCTTCGTCATAGCGACCCAGCTCGACCTGGGCGTCGACGAGCACCGCCAGGGCATCGCGATCGTCGGGGCGCTCAGCCAGCGCGGCGCGGGCGAGTCGTTCGGCGTCGGTGAACTGGTGCAGCGAGAGCGCGAGCACGCCGCGCACCACCTGGGTGGTGGGATCGCCCGGGGCCAGGGCATCAGCCCGGTCGAGGGCGTCGAAGGCCTGGGGTGAATAGGACGGGTCGCCCTGCACGATGGCCGTCACGTACCCGGTGGCCAGTTCCTGCCAGGCGCTGGCATCGTCGGGCGATGCGGCGACCGCGGCCTCGAGTGCCGGGATCGAGTCGGCAGAGCCGGAGGTCCCGGCGGTCGGGCGGGCTGGAGTTGCTGCGTCGTTGTACAGCGCGAAGCGGCCGAGTGCGGCCACGGCGACGATCCCGACGATGGCCGTCGGGATCAGGACGCTCGGGAACCGTCGACGCCGGGGGAGAGCGGCCGTTTGGCTCATCGTGTCGACTCCTGTGATGACGGGGCTGGTGGTGGCATTGCGTGGTGGCACGCGCGCCGGAGGGAGAGGGGCGGGGAAGGGGCCCTCGCCCTCCGGCGATCGTGTGACTAGCTGGAGTACCCGTCGGGCGGGGAAGCCATGTACGGGAACGTGGGCCCGAAGGGCTTGTCGTTACCGTCCACGCCGTCGCCGAGGGCGTTGTTGGGAGCAATGTTGAACGTCGGGGTGAAGGGCGTGTTGCCCGCCACCGCCTGGAGCTCGATGTCGGTCACGTCGTCGGTGAGGCGACGACCGTTCGGGAAGCCCTGCGTGTCACCGCCGAGTACACCGAGCCGGTTGGGCGTGGCGGTCGGCATGATCGAGGTGTTCAGGCGCAGCATCTCACCCGGCACCGAGAAGTTCGCCGACCGGTTCAGATTGGGAATTCCCGTCGCGAAGATCACGGCGAGGTCTTCCCGTCCGCCCAGGCCCAGGCCGGCGTCGACCTGGGTCGGCACCGTCACTCCCGGGTACAGGACCGGGATCAGGGCGCCCAACTCCGGATTGATGATCGAGCCACCGAAGTTGGCTACGTCGTTGCGGGGCTGGCTCGCGTTGAACTTGTCCTTGAGTCCCACGGGGATCACGACCTCGTTCACCAGGGGCATGCCCAGACGCGACACCTGGACCCAGTCGCCACGGTGACGCGAACGGCCTCCGTCATGCTCGCCGAAGACCCGTGAAGACCGCCGTGACGTCGTCGCCCAGACACCGATCACCGGGTCGTCGCCTCGGGTCAGACGAGCGGTGGGGATCTGCAGGGAGATGGTGTGCACGTTGTAGCCGGCCACGTAGTCCTTGCCCGCCTCAGCCGGCAGGGGGATGAGGTGGGCGGGGTTCAGGGGGCGCAGCCCGCCGAGGTCGAAGATCGACCCCAGGTCAACGAAGAACGGATCGTCGCGCGGGCCGGCGAAGGCTCGCTTGCCGAATCCGATGTCGCTGATGGCGGCGTTGGCAACCGTGTCGTAGGGAGTGGTCGCGTACGAGCGCACACCCACGTTCCAGGGGGCCACGGGCACGTTCTGCGCCAGCTCGTAGCGCTCCCAGCCCCGATCCGTGCGCATGATCTCGGTGACCGAGTAGCTCTGGCGCACGTTGAGATCAGGGTCGGTCAGGCTGTCGATCGGCCCGGTGTTGTAGAGGAACGTGTTCGGGTTCTGGTAGGTGGTCTTGAAGCGGAACTGGTAGGCGATGTCGGCTTCAGAATCGCCGGTGTTGTCGATCTTGAACTGGTAGAGGACATCGTCACCGAACTTGTAGAAGTTCGGACCGCCGGCGGGGTCCTCGAAGGGGATCACGTTCATGATCAGGGTGGTGGTGTCGGGACGGTCGGGGCTCACGAATGCGTAGACGTCGGTGAGGTCGGCGACCGGGTCCTCGGTGATGAGTGGTGCCTCGCGATGGCTCGATGCCGAAGCCGTCACGAGTGCCCCCATCACCAAAGAACCGCTCAGCGCCACGACGGGAAGGGTTCCCAGCGTGAGCTTGCGTAGCTTGCCCATGGGCATGCTCCTTTGGTGGTTTGTCACGGCGAGAAAGCCATTTGGCTCACCCGGTGTTGCGGTGTTGCGGTGTTGCGGTGTTGCGGTGTTGCGGTG
>JANLSK010000262.1:0-3757 GCA_031362415.1 Actinomycetes bacterium
CGGAGGTAACTGATGCCCCGCAGCCTGAAGAAGGGCCCGTTCGTCGACGACCACCTCCGGGTGAAGGTCGAGCGCATGAACGAGGCCGGAGACAAGCGAGTGATCAAGACCTGGTCACGTCGCTCCACGATCACTCCTGACATGGTCGGTCACACCATGGCCGTGCACGACGGGCGCAAGCACGTGCCCGTGTACGTGACCGAAGCCATGGTGGGTCACAAGCTGGGCGAGTTCTCGCCCACGCGGACCTTCAGGTACCACGCCGGACAGGAGAAGGCCGCGCGCAAGCGCAGGTGATCCCATGCCGATCCCCACCGCAGTCACCAGCACGCCCCAGGCCCGTGCCATCCTCCGGCACCACCGACAGGCGGCATTCAAGGTCCGTGAGGTCCTCGAGCTCATCCGCGGCAAGTCCGTCGAGGAGGCGCGGGGCATCCTGCGCTTTTGCGAGCGCGGCTCGGCCGACGTCGTTCTCAAGCTCGTGAACTCGGCGGCGGCCAACGCCGAGAACAACCTGGGCATCCCCGACGATGAGCTGTTCGTCGCGGCCTGCTACGCCGACGAGGGCCCGACCCTCAAGCGGTGGCGCCCTCGGGCCCGAGGTCGAGCCACCCGCATCCGCAAACGCACCAGCCACGTGACCTTGATTGTGGCGCGCTACACCGAGGCCGAGCTCGAACGTTTGCGTCGGAGCGAGACCACCACCCAGGCCGACCGTCGTCGACGTCTGCGCCGGCGCCGGGAGCAGGATGCTTCCGAGAAGCACGAGCGCAAGGTCGCAGCTCGCGACGAGGCCTTGGCCGAGACGCACGATCACGATCACGACGGTGCCGAGCCCGTTTCCCTCGGGAAGGCCACCGACGACGCCGGCGAGGACGATGGCGGGCCCGCCGAGGTCATCGAAGATTCGATCATCGAAGCTGACGACTCGACACCCGAAGCGAGCGCGGCTGACGACACGGATGCCGCTGCGGATGCGGGAACCAGTCCCCCCGGTACCGGCGGCGACGCCGATGAGGAGAACTGAACCATGGGGCAGAAAGTCAACCCGTACGGGTTCCGACTCGGCATCGTCACCGACTGGAAGTCGCGGTGGTTCGCCGACCGCGAGTACCGCGACTACCTGATCGAGGACGTGAAGATCCGGAAGTTCCTCCGGGCCCAGCTCCCGCACGCCATGGTGAGCCGGATCGAGATCGAGCGCACCCGTGATCGTCTGCGTATCGACGTCCACACGGCCCGCCCGGGCATCGTGATCGGGCGCAAGGGCGCCGAGGCCGATCGGCTTCGCACCACGCTGCAGAAGATCACCAACAACCCCAAGGTCCAGCTCAACATCCAAGAGATCAAGCAGGCGGAGCTCGACGCCAACCTGATCGCCCAGTCCGTCGGCGACCAGCTCGCCGGACGGGTCGCCTTCCGCCGGGCCATGAAGCGGGCCGTACAGACGGCCATGAAGGCTGGGGCCCAAGGAATCCGGATCCAGTGCTCGGGACGCCTCGGCGGCGCCGAGATGGCCCGAACCGAGTGGTACCGCGAAGGCCGGGTTCCGCTGCACACGCTTCGTGCCGACGTCGACTACGGCTTCTCCGAGGCCCGCACCACGTTCGGTCGCATCGGCGTGAAGGTCTGGATCTACAAGGGCGACATCCTGCCCTACAAGGCCGCCATCGAGGACAAGATCGCTCGCGAGGCCCGCATGGCCGTGGGCGAGGCCGCTGGTGCCGAGCGTCCCCGCAAGGTGCGCGCCGGTGGGGCGCTGCGGGCTCGCCCGGCCGTCGAGAGCGTCCCCGTCGATGGCGATGGCGACGAGCTTCCCGTCGATAACACCCCGATTGTGAAAGAGGCCGACCCCGAGCTCGAACGACTCCTCGCGGAGGAAGAAGAGATCGAGCGTCGGACCCGGGAACACCACGAGGCGCCGCACTTCCGCGGCGACGAAGACTGAGGTCCGAGAACCATGTTGATGCCGCGACGGGTCCGGCACCGCAAGGTGCAGCGGGGCCGAATGACAGGAGTCGCCAAAGGCGGCTCGAAGGTGCAGTTCGGCGACTATGGGCTCCAAGCCCTCGAGCCGGCCTGGATCACCAACCGCCAGATCGAGGCGGCCCGTATCGCCATGACGCGCCACATCCGTCGTGGCGGCAAGGTCTGGATCAACATCTTCCCCGACAAGCCGGTCACCCAGAAGCCGGCCGAGACCCGAATGGGCTCGGGCAAGGGCAACCCCGAGTACTGGGTCGCCGTGGTCAAGCCGGGTCGGGTCATGTTCGAGCTCGCCGGTGTTCCCGAGGCCATTGCTCGAGAGGCCATTCGGTTGGCGATGCACAAGCTGCCGATCAAGTGCCGATTCATCGCTCGTGAGGAGGGCTGAGATGGCAACCGGATCTGAACTCCGTGAGCTGTCCGACGCCGAGCTCCAAGTGCGGCTCGACGAGAGCAAGGAAGAGCTGTTCAATCTGCGCTTCCAGCTCGTGACCGGCCAGCTCGACAATGCATCGAGGATCGGGCACATCAAGCGCGACATCGCCCGGGTCCACACGATCGTCCGCCAGCGTGAAATCGCTGCCGCCGAGCAGAGTGCCTGAGAGGAGAACCCACCATGTCCGACCAGGCCCCGTCCGAGAACGACACCCCCGACGAGCCGTCAGCAGTGGCCGCCGCCGAGGAGGCCGGAAACGCTGCTCCGGAAGCAGCCGCAGCTCCGGAAGCACCGGCAGCAGCCCCCGCTCCCGAAGTCCACGCAGCGGCACAGCCGGTCGCCACCGACGTGTCCGACGCCCGCCCGAACCGCCGCAAGGTCCGGGAAGGGGTTGTCGTCTCGGCCAAGATGCAAGAGACGGTCGTCGTCTCGGTGATCGACAAGGTCCGTCACCCGCGTTACGGCAAGACGATGCAGCGCACCAAGCGCCTGTACGCGCACAACATCGGCAACGACGCCCGCGAAGGCGATCGCGTTCGGGTCCAGGAGACCCGTCCGATGTCGAAGCTCAAGCGCTGGCGCGTCGTTGAAGTGCTCGAGCGGGCCCGCTGAGTCTTCTTGTGCACATGAGCACGCCGAACACCAGTCGAGGGAATCTCCCATGATCCAGCAGGAATCGCGACTCAAGGTCGCCGACAACTCGGGCGCCAAGGAAGTGCTGTGCATTCGCGTGCTCGGCGGCACCAAGCGTCGCTACGCCAGCATCGGCGACATCTTCGTCGGCACCGTCAAGGACGCCATCCCGGGTGCCGCAGTGAAAAAGGGTGACGTCGTCAAGTGCGTCGTCGTTCGAACCAAGAAAGAGAAGCGTCGGCCTGACGGGAGCTACATCCGCTTCGACGAGAACGCGGCTGTGCTCATTCGTGACGACATGCAGCCTAGGGGGACCCGCATCTTCGGTCCCGTCGGCCGTGAGCTGCGTGACCGGCGCTTCATGCGGATCGTCTCCCTCGCTCCGGAGGTGTTGTAACCATGCCCAAGATGGAACTCCGATCGAAGATGAAGCTGCGCAAGGGCGACCGTGTGCGGGTGATCGCCGGCAAGGATCTGGGTAAAGAGGGCGACATCATGACCGTCCTCCCCAAGGCCAACAAGGTGATCGTCGACGGCGTCAACATCGCCAAGAAGCACCAGCGCGCGACCAAGGCCACCCAGCAGGGCGGGATCATCGACAAGGACATGCCGATTCACGTGTCGAACGTCCAGATCATGTGCTCGAGCTGTGACAAGCCGGTCCGGATCGGTTACCGGATCGAGCCCGGCGGCGCCAAGTTC
>JANLSK010000018.1:0-9531 GCA_031362415.1 Actinomycetes bacterium
GCCGCTCCAGCACTGGAAGCTCGAACTCGGTCCCAACGACTCCGGGCTCGAGTGGGAGGCGGCGCTCGCCGAGCGCGACCCTGTTGTTCGGCTCATCACCATGGAGCGGGTGGATCGTGGCCCCTGCCGTGTCGTGGCGAAAGTCGAGATCTCGGCGCATCGACATCACCGAAGCGCCGTCGCCGGGCTCGACCCGGCAGAGATCGGGCGCGAGAATCGGACGCATCGGGCCAGAGCGGCTCTGCGCAGCTATCGCGATAGGCCGAGATCGCGCCAACGCGGGCCGCTCCTGCACTCGAGCGCCTGGGCGCCGCCCTGCGCGAGCAGCAGCCAGAGCCGTGCCCGACCGTCACGCTCGTGGACGGTGACGCCAAGGTCGGCAATTTCGCGTTCGTGGGCACCGAGGTCAGCGCCGTGTTCGACTTCGAGATGACCACCATTAGTGACCCACTCGCCGACATCGGCTGGGCCGAGGTGCTGTGGACCTCACCGGGACTGTTCACCAGCCACCCAGCTGCGCCTACGGTCGAGGAGTTCGTCGCGCAGTGGGAAACGCTCACCGGGATCGCAGCCCGACACCGGCCCTGGTACCGGGCGTTCCAGAGCTTCAAGATGGCCACGATCTCGCTCGTCGCCGGACACCTCTTCGCCGTCGGCCACAGCGACGACCTCCGCCTCTTCGACATGGCCTACTCGGTCCGGCCGCTGACGCAGGCGGCGCTCGCCGACCTGGGCATCGACGAGCCGCTCGACACGGGCCCGGTGCTGGCCCGCAAGGAGCGGGCCCTCGAGGTCCGAGCCCGCACGAAGTCGTGAACGACCGGGGCTCTCTCGAGGCCGATCACGCCGCGTTCGGGTCACGGAGCTCCGCCCGCTCAGTGAACGTGACGTCGAGGGCGGCGGCTACGTCACAGAGCCGGGCCAGGCTGGCGGAGCGGTAATCGGTCGCCTCGTACCGCTGCACTTGCTGCTCGGCTGCACCCAGGGCCTCGGCGAGTCGCCGTTGGCTCCACCCACGGGCGATGCGGGCCTTCACCATAAGTGTCGCCAGCTCCGCGAGAGACGATGCCTCGAACGTCGACACCTCGCCGGCACGCAACCGCTCGTACTCGCGCAGCTCCGCTCGAAGGTCATCCGCTTGGGCACGAACGGCGTCGATCTCGAGCTGTGCCAACTTGGTGCGCTTGCCCGTGCCGGCCAACGTCTCGAGGTTGGTCTCGGCCTCCTCGAATCGCGCGAGGTGAGCCTTCGTGGCCCGGTACTGAACCTCGTTGGTGATCATGTCGATCTCCGATCACGATGACGACGATTCCCTTACGGCCGGCGTCACGCTCGTTCTGAAAGAACTCCGCGAAGACCAACCCGGAACCCATCTCCACCACGTTGGGGAGCAACTCCCCGCCGAACCGCTCCTTCTGAGCCGCCCGGCCGTTCGACAGATCGAGCAGCACAGGGTCGAGTTTCAGGTCAACTCCGTTGGTGTCCCAACAAGCGTCGAAGTCGCCCGGCTCGTCCTTGGCGGCGACGAAGCTTTCGTTCAGCCACAGTCGCCCACATCCTGCCGCCTCCAGCAATTCGATCGCGTCGGCAAGACCAACCGAAGCGTTCGACCACCTCGTCCCACACACCGACGTGCTCACCCTCGGGGAGCCGTCCAGTATCAGGATCGAACGACGGAAGTACACCACAACACTATCATTGTGGTCATCAGGGCAAGGCGATCGTCGGCGAGCGACGACGGCGAGCCCCCAGGCCGCCGATCAAGCGACCCGAGCACCGTGGTCGGATCGCCTCCAGCCTCGACGTTGCCCAGGGGCACGGTGAGTTCGATCTCGTCGCCGATCACCGGTGCGACACCGTTCGATCGTCCGCGTGGGAGAACGGCGGTGTCCGAGGGAACAACTGTCAAGCGCAACAGCCCGATGTCGGAGGCCCAGGGGCCCGACTTCTCAAGGGTGGGCGCAAGCGCCGGACGAGGTGGACAAGGGCGCCTGCACCGGCATGAGGTCAGGGTTGGCTGTGGCGTGGCGACGGACTGCTCGAGCCAGTGCGGCTGTGCAGGCGAGGGCGGCGAGGCTGCCGAGCACGAACGGCGCTCGAGGTGATGTCGTCTGGATGACCCAACCCATCCCCAGCGCGCCGATCGGTGTGCTGCCGTACATGGCCATCTGGTGGAGCGCCATCACTCGACCCTGCATGGATGGTTCGGTCGCCTGCTGCACGGCGACGGTGTCGATCGATTGGAAGCACGCGGAGGCGAAGCCGAGCGGGATGCCGAGGAGGACGAACGTCGGGTAGCTGGGCGCGACGGCGAACACGATGAGCATGAGACCGAAGCCGGAGAGGGCAAGCGGCAACGTCCGTCGCGGATTCGGTGTGATGCCGGCGGCGTAGATGCCCCCGAGGATCGATCCGATGGCGCTGACGCTCATCGCTGTACCGACCGCTCCGGCCCCGCGATCGAACCCGAACCGGACCATCGAGGGGAACGTGGTCTGGAAATTGAGCGCGACCAGCCCGACGACAGCCATCACGACCAGCGGTCGGCGTACATCGGGACGCTGCCGCACGTAGACGACGGACGCTCGCAGGTTGCCACCGGCTCGGGCACCGATCGGCCGAGGAACGAGCGAGCTGCGGCTGATGCTCGCCAGGGCGACGAGGACGGCGACGTATGAGACTGCATTGGCGTAGAAGCAGGAGGCGACGCCGGTGACCGCCACCATGGCCCCGCCGAGCGCCGGGCCGACGAGCCGTGCTACCGACATGATGGTGCTGTTGGCGGCCACGGCGCTCGGCAGATCGTCACGTCCGACGAGCTGGAACAGGAGGGCCTGCATCGCCGGGCGCTCGACGGCCAGCACCAGACCGGACAGCAAGGTGAGCCCGTAGATCACGCCGAGGTCAGCGGTACCCGTCGACACGACGAGACCGAACGCCAGCGCCAGGGCTGCCGATACGGCGGACGTCACAAGCAGCAGCCGGCGGTTGTCGACTCTGTCGGCGAGGACGCCGGCCGGGGCTCCGAGGAGGAGCAGCGGCAGGAACTGCAGTGCCACGGCGATACCGAGGCGATCGCTGCGGCCCGTGAGGTCGAGCACCAGCCAGGTGACCGCAAGCGCCTGGAGCCAGGTTCCGACGCTCGAGATCACCTGGCCGGCGAAGTAGCGCCGGAAGTTGGCGTGCTGGAAGGCGGCGAAGCGCTCCATCATGAGTCCTGTCGGATCATGAGGGCGGTGCCGATCGCCACGGTGGCGGCGGCCCAGCAGCCGATGACGGCTGCGTTGCCCAGGTTGGAGAAGGCGGCGGCAAGAATCTCGGACGTGTCGGCGTTGGAGCGGGTGCCGAGCAGGCCGTGGGCGGCGGTGAACGGCAGTAGCCGGGACACGGTGGCGGGGACCATTCCTCGAACGAGGGTTTCGATGGCGAGGGCCCAGACGAGTACGGAGGTCACTGCGGCGGCACTGTGGCGCACGATGAGGCCGACGCCGAGGCCGAGCACCGGTGCGAGTGTGGTGAGCACGAGTGCCCAGGCCACACCCGTGACCGCTCCCGACGTGTCGCCGGTGTCCATCGGGCTGACGATGCCGCCGACGAGTCCGCCGACGATGCCGACCGCGCCCATGGCGAACCCGAGCACTGTGGCGATGCACGCTTTCGCGCTGATGATGGTCGGCTTGGACGGACGGGAGGTGAGGGCGCCGGCGAGTGTTCCGTGTTGCACTTCCGACGTGAACAGCAGGGTGCCGGCGACGACGGCGAACAGCGTCGTCAGCCAGCTGGACACGAGGAACGTGTTCCCGATGGTGAAGGGCAGGTGGTCGTACGGGTCGGTCTTGACGACCGCGCCGAGGATCAGCGACATGGCGACACCGATCACGATGGAGAGGCCCACGAAGATCGGCGTCGCTCGGATGGAGCGCAGCTTGATCCACTCGCTGCGGATGGCGGCCCTCAGGTCGCGGACGATGGCCGACGGGGATGAGGTGGAGGTGGAGCGGAGGAGTGTGGTGGTGTTCATTGGAGGTCCTTTCGGGGTTGTCTCGGGTCAGGCGGCGGCGTAGCGGGCCGCGTCGCCGGTGAGGTCGAGGAGGATGTCCTCCAGGCTGACGGAACGATCGCGGTCGAGGGTCTCGGCCAGCGGCTCGGCGGCGATGAGGCGGCCGTTGCCGACGACCACCAGGTCGTGGGCGAAGGTGGCGAGCTCGGCGATGAAGTGGCTGGAGACGAACACCGTGCCGCCGTCATCGGCGAAGTCGGTGAGCATCGTGCGGAGCCAGCGAATCCCGTTGGGGTCGAGGCCGTTGGCGGGTTCGTCCAGCAGCAGCACCTCCGGGTCGCCGAGCAGGGCGCCAGCGATGGCGAGGCGTTGACGCATGCCGAGCGAGAAGCCGCCCACCCGCTGGTGGGCGGCGGTGTCCAGACCGACGAGGTGCAGCACGGCGTCGACGCGGGCCTCGGGCAGCGAGCTGAGAGCGGCCATGGCCCGGAGGTGGTTGCGAGCCGAGCGACCAGGGTGCATCGCCCTGGCGTCGAGTACCACGCCGACGGTCCGGGCCGGGTCGCGGAGGTCGGCGTAATTCGAGCCGTTGAAGGTGACCGTGCCGGCGTCGGGCCGGGCGAGGCCGACCATCATGCGCATCGTGGTCGACTTGCCGGCACCGTTCGGGCCGACGAAGCCGGTGATGCGCCCGGCGGTGATCTCGAACGACAGGTCGTCGACGACCGTGCGCGTGCCGTAGGACTTGGTGAGATGGGCGATGGTGATCATGAGGTGCTCCTCGTGCAAGGGGTCGGGGTGACCGGGGTGATGGAGATCAACTCGGCGTTGATCGATGCCAGGTACGCCACGAGGCCGTGGAGGTGCGAGGTGTCGTGAACGACGCCGCTGAGGCGGGTGAGACCGGTCTCGTCGTGGTCGACGGTGAAGTCGTCCAGGAAAGGATCGAGCAAGCGGCCACCGAGGCGGCCCCGAAGCACGATCTCGTGGGTGTGTACGTCGGGCATGGCACTACGGTCACACGGGTCCGGGTGAAAGGGCTTCACCTCATCAGCGAATCACCCGGGTGAACCCCCGGGTGAACGCCCGCTATGTTCGCCCGGTGGGTGAACGGTCGAACTCCAACCTGGCGGCCACCAAGCTGCGTCCGCCGGTGCCCCCGTCCCGGCTGGTCGACCGGGCCCGACTGGGCGCCGTCTTGGACGAGGCCGACGTCGCCGATGTGGCCCTCGTGCTGGTCAGTGCGCCGGCCGGCTCCGGCAAGTCGACGCTCGCAGCGGGGTGGGCGGCCACGCACCACGGTGCGGTGGCGTGGCTACAACTGGAGGAGTCCGACGCCGATCCCGCACGGTTCTGGGTGTCGGTCACGACTGCGATCGGTCGCGCGAACCCGGAGATCGCCGCTCACCTGGAACCGCTGGTGGCCGGTTCGCTCGGGGCCGGCCAGGTCGTCGTGCCGGCGATCGTCAACGAGCTCTCGTCGCTGACCGAGCGTCTCGTCGTCGTGCTGGACGACTATCACGTGATCGACGATCCCGAGGTGCATCATGCTGTCGAGCGCCTCATCGACCTGAGCCCGCCGCAGCTCACGGTGGTGCTGATCACCCGCGCCGATCCTCCCTTCCGGCTGGGGCGGATGCGTGTGCGGGGCCAGATCCGAGAGATCCGTGCCCGCGACCTCCGGTTCGACCCCTCTGAGGCCGCCGCCCTGCTCGGCCCCGCCGCCGACGGGCTCGACGAACAACGGCTCGACGACCTGTGCGAGCGGACCGAGGGGTGGGCCGCAGGGCTCGTGCTCGCCGGGCTGTCGCTCGGACGCACCGACGACGCCGATCACTTCGTCCAGACCTTCCGCGGCGACGACCAACTGGTCGCCGGCTATCTCACCGACGAGTTCCTCGCCGCACTCGACGAGGAAGAGCGTCGCCGGATGGTGGAGGCGGCCGTGCTGCACCGGCTGTCGGGGCCACTGCTGGATGCGGTCACGGGCTCCGACGACGGGGCCCACTGGCTCGACGGTCTCGCCGCCGGCAACCAGCTCATGATCCGGCTCGACGCCGTCGGCGAGTGGTACCGGTACCACCACCTCCTCCGCGACATGCTCCTGCTCGAGGCGCGACGCTCGATCCCGGACCAGCTACCCGACCTGCACCGGCGTGCCGCCGCGTGGTTCGAGACGTCCGACCACCCTGCCGCCGCCGTTGACCACCTGCTCGCCGCGGATGACCGCGAACAGGCCATGTACCTGATGCGCCTCGTCGGCCCTGACCTCCTGGGCAGCGGCCAGCTGCGGACGTTGCGCAACATCCTCGGGCGGTTGGCCGCCGGAGGTGAACTCGACGCAATCTGCTCGCTCCTGTCCGGTTGGGACCACTACCTCATCGGCCGCTACGACGAAGCCCAACATCTCCTCGATCGGGCGACGGCCACGTTGCCGGCCGACGTGGACCCGATGCGCACCATGCCGTTGCGCATCAACCTCGCCCTTGGCATGGGCGACGTCGCCACCGCGCTCGCCGGCGCGCGGGAAGTCATTGCTGCAGGCGAGGTCGAGGCGCGTCCCAGCGAGCTGACCACTGCCACAGGGGCTGCCTTCGTGTGGGCGGGTCTGCCAGAGGAGGCACGAGCCGCTCTCGCCATCGAACTCGTGCGCACCCATGCCGAGCGGCGGGTGACCGCGCATGCCATGGCCCTCGTCGCAGCCGCCATCGTCGAATTCCACAGCGCCGGCGACGAGGCGGCCCGCGCGGCAGCGCAGCGCGCGCTCGACTTCGCCACAACCTCCGGACTCGGCGAATACCACGGCATCGCGCCAGCCGTCGCCATTCGAGCGGCGACGTGTCCACCAGACGCGATGGCGACGGCCGACGCCGAGCACGCCGTCGTGCTCGCCCAGCGGGCAACCACGAGGCTGGGGCTGGTGTTCGTGCTGACCCTCGCCGGCGACGTGCTGCTGCGCGATGGAGCGGATCGCGGACGGGAGCTGCTCGACGAGGCCCAACAGGTGATCAAGAAGTGCGCCGACCCCGGCATCACCCTTCCCCTGCTGGACCGAGTCGCTGCCAGGCACCGAGTCGCTCGACCACGGCCCTCCCCCGCGGCCGGCCTGGTGGAGCAACTGTCCCAGAGGGAGATGGCCGTGCTCCGCTATCTGCCGTCCACGCTCTCGCTCCCTGAGATCGCACGGGAGCTGTACGTGTCGCCGAACACCGTGAAGACGCAGTGCAACGCGATTTATCGCAAGCTCGCTGTCACCAGCCGGCACGCCGCGGTACAAGCCGCCCGCCAGCACCGCCTGCTGTGAGTTCAGCAGGTGTTTCGTGGTGCCCACTGGTGCCCGCGCCAACCCGCAGGTTGGCAGGCTCGACCCGTTGATCGGTGGCCCCGCAGCATGTCACGATTGCGAAGACCCGAGTGGGAGCGGAGGATGTCCTCGATGACCGACACCACAGTGCGATCAGCGGACGACTCCGGCGAGCCCGACTGACGTCATGGTGATCGGCGGCGGAGCCGCAGGTCTGACCGCGGCACTCGTCCTCGCCCGTGCCCGGCACCGTGTCACCCTCATCGACGATGGGACCTATCGCAACGCGACCGTCGACGAGTTCCACGGGTTCCCCACACGCGATGCCACTGCCAACCGCTTCCGCACAGACACCCACCGGAAGCTGAGCAGCTACGGCGTCACCGTCGCAGCAGCAACGATCACCACCGTCCACTCCACGGATCGAAACGTGACCATTGAGCTGTCGGACACCACCACCATCGACGCCGCCTCGATGGTGCTCGCCACCGGGGTGCGTGACGACCTCCCCGCCATCGACGGTCTCGCCAGCCGATGGGGGAAGTCGGTGTTCAACTGCCCGTTCTGGGATGGCTGGGAACAGCGCGACAAGCCCGTCGTCGTCATCGACGCCGCTCGAGGCCCAGACATGAGCCGTGCTCCGATGCAATTCTGCACAGCGTCGGGCGACGGGAGGGTACGCCGGAGAACTCGCAGCCACGGTTGAGGAGCTCGCCGCACACGACGGCTCGTCATCGGCGCTGACGATCACCGAGCGCAGTCGGTCGCGTCTGCTGGAACGACCGGATGTTGTCGTTCCGATGCTCGTGGTCTGTCTCCTTCGTTGTGGATCATTCGTGGGTCGAGGGGACCCATGTGCAGCGGAGCCCACGAGGGACGTGTCGACGAACCCGGACGGTGGCCACGGCCGGACGGGCGATGTCGGCGGTGTCGAGAACGACAAGCTCGGATCGTCCCCCGACGGGTGGTGGACGAGTCCGATGAGCCAGCCGCCGTCAGCGTCGCCGTGTCGTTCATCGTCAGGAACGAGCACGAGGTCACACGGCTGAAAGTCAGGCCGAAAGGCGTGGCGAACCTGGCTCGTGGTGGAGAGATCGTGTTTGATTGCGGTCCCGTCGCCGACGGTCCAGAGGAACCGCGGCACCATCCCGACCGGATGGTTACCGACGCGGGCGAAACGCTGGGGAGTCGGATCGAGCACCTCGCGGTGGACGGACGCCGATGCGGCGTGCAGCGTCCACCGCTCGAGCGATGGTGTGACGGTGAGAAGAACGACGGTTTCGCCGTCATCGTGTGCGTGCACGAGGGAGGGGGCGTCGACAACGGTCGGAATCAACGTGATGCGTGCCTCATCGTTGCGAGACGTGAGACCGACGAAGCCGTACCCGACGAGCACGACACGGTCGCAGGTGATCGCGAGATCCTTCACCCGGTTGGGTACGCCGAGGATGGGTCGGTTACGCCGGGTGAGAGCACCGGAGGACACGACGACGTGTGCCTGAGTCCCGTCGGAGGCTTTTGCGAGAAGGTGCAGTTCGCCGGTGACCGGGTCGTACTTGGGATACCCAGAGATTCCAGGGAACTGGCCGGCGAGATCGACTCGGCGCAGCGTAACCACACGATGATCGGTGACCGTGTTCGCGCCAGCGTTGCCGGGACGTAACAGCCCAGCGAGCGTCTCGCCGGTCGCGTCGGCGAAGCAGAACATCGGGTGGAACCCGTAGCCGCATCGACCTCGATCAGCTGCCCCCATGCCGTCACAGACCGCGGCATCGAGTGCTCCTTGAGCCCGACTACGGCGGCAGGGGACGAGCTGCCGCGGTGGGCGGTCCACGCGCATCCTGACGCCCGGGCTGTGCAGCGCCGCCGTCAATGGCCGATGGTCGGTGGGTATGGGGGCGGACGAGATCGCGGTTGAGGCCGGCCGCAGCTTCTGAGCGCGGGACGTGCACAGGTACGGAAGCATCCCGGCAGCGCACCGTGGCGATCAGCTCGACCGTCGCAGGCACTCGCGGTCTTCGCCCTCCTGGTTGGCCACGACTGTCTGAGCAACCTTCGCCGTCTCGCCCGATGCATCCATCGGGTCGTCGCCAAGTACCTGACACCCGCCTCCAGCCTAACCACCGCCAACCCCCACTCGAGAGCCCGAAAATCACGCCCCTGGAAACGGCACAGACTTGCCGGTTGCGCCGAGCGCAACCTGACAGACCCTGACATGCCCTCCCGC
>JANLSK010000023.1:0-5770 GCA_031362415.1 Actinomycetes bacterium
GTCGTCGCAGCGCGTTCGTAGGGGGGAAAACCGCCATGCACGATCTCGTGATCCGCAATGGCCGCATCGTCGACGGGACGGGCGCCACGGCGTTCCACGGCGACATCACCAACGAAGGCGGCGGCTCCCGTGCCGTCGACGATGCGGCCATTGCGGATCACGAGATCGTGCATGGCGGTTTTCCCCCCTACGAACGCGCTGCGACGACGGAAGCGGACGACAGAGGAGCTACGAGAACGACTGTCCGCAGCCGCAGGTGCGCGACACGTTCGGGTTGTTGATCGAGAACCCGGTCTCCATGAGGCCGTCCTTGTACTCGAGGACGGCGCCGTCGAGGTAGGGCGCGCTGGCCTGGTCGACGACCACCTTGACACCGTTGAACATGGCCTCGACATCGTCGGTGGCCACGTCGGCGTCGAAGAACATCTCGTAGCTCATGCCCGAGCAGCCGCCGGGGCGCACCGCGACCCGCAGTGCGAGCGAGTCGTCGCCCTCGGCTGCGATGAGCTCCTTGACCTTGACGGCTGCGAGTTCACTCAGGGTGATCATGGGGCGTCTCCTCCGAAGGGTTCAGACGGATGCAGGGTAGTCGGTGGGCTGGTCGAAGCTCACCACGACGCTGCAGTGGTCACGGTCGTACAACGTGCGGAACTCCTCGACCATTCCTCGGCCGGTGCTCTCGACGAGACCCTCGGTGATGCCGCGGTGGAGATTGCAGACGAGCTCAGGGTAGGCCTCGGCCAGCTCGCGGAACGGGCAGCCCAGGAACGCGATGTGGGCCAGGTCGTCCGAGCGCTCGGTGGAAGGCTCGAAGCCCAGGCGATCGAGATGGCCGACGAGCATCTCGAGGCAGCCGTCGACCGAGGTGACGGGGGCCGAGGTGACGGGGATCGAGGCCGGCTGTGCCCGTTCCCGAGCCACCGACGACCGTCCGACGGCCCGACCGATGACCGCGGCATCGTGACGGTCGGCGCCCACGTGCTCGGCCACCGCGGCGAGCATCCCGGCGAGGAGCGTGTGGCTCGGAGGCTCGAGCCCGGCGGCGACGCCCGCGGCACTCGGGGCTCCCGGGGCCAGGGAGTACAGGTGCTGGGGCCGACCCGGCGTGCCCCGGTGGAGCGCCTCGACGGTGACGATCTCGGCGTCGCGCATCCGTTCGAGATGCGGGCGGACGGTGTTGGGGTGCAGATCGAGGCGCTCGGCGATCTCCTGGGCCGACAGGGCCGATGTGGCCCGGCCCAGCTCGCGGTAGATCGCGTACCTGGTGTCGTCGCCGAGAACCTTGTGCACGGTCAATGCGTCCATCTCGTGGTTGACCGTAACGACTTGTGGGCTTATTTTCAAGGTCCGCACCGGTTTTATTGCCCGGTCATCTACCCTTGGGACCTGATGAGCCAAACTGTCCCCACCGAGCACGACGTGCTGCGCATCCTCGAGGGTGTCGTCGATCCCGAGCTCGGCGGCAACCTCGTCGAGCTGGGCATGATTCGCGGCGTCGAGATCGCCGCCGACGGTGCCGTGGTGGTCACCGTCGCCCTCACGATCTCGGGATGTCCGCTCCGGGTGCAGATCCGCGACGACGTCGTGTCGAAGGTCACCGGCCTCCCCGGCGTTGCGAGCTGCCGGGTCGAGTTCGGCGAGATGTCCTCGGGAGAGAAGTCCGAGCTCATGGCCAAGGTCCGGTGGCGTGCCCGCGACGACGCCCCCACCACCGAGGTCCCGCTCACCACCCGCATCCTCGCGGTGGCCTCGGGCAAGGGCGGGGTGGGGAAGTCGTCGGTCACCGTCAACCTGGCTGCGGCCCTGGCCGCGCAGGGCCGGACGGTCGGGGTGCTCGACGCCGACATCGGCGGCTTCTCGGTGCCCCGCATGCTCGGCGTCTCGGGCCGTCTCGGTGGGGCCGACAAGAAGATCGACCCCAACCTGGTGGCGATACCCGGCTCGGCCGACGATGATCTCGGCCTGCCCCGCCCGGGCGGCACCATCAAGGTCGTGTCCATGGGCCTGCTCGTCGAGGACGAAGGCTCGGCGCTCATGTGGCGAGGGCTGATGCTGGCCAAGGCCGTCGAGCAGTTCCTCACCGACGTGCGCTGGGGTGAGCTCGACTATCTGCTCATCGACATGCCGCCAGGCACGGGCGACATCCAGATGGGTCTGGGCCGGCTCCTGCCCCGGGCCGAGGTGCTCATCATCACCACGCCGGCGCTCGCCGCGCAGAAGGTGGCCACCCGGGCCGCCGACATCGCCCGCAAGTCGTACCTGAAGGTCGTCGGCGTCATCGAGAACATGTCGGCGTTCACCTGCGACCACGGCGAGCGGTATGCCCTGTTCGGCACGGGCGGCGGCGCCGCGCTCGCCGCCGAGATCGGCGCTCCCCTCATCGGGCAGATCCCCCTCGAGCCCGGCGTGTCATCCGGCGGCGACAGCGGCAACCCCGTCGTGCTCGACGCCCCCGACTCTGCAGCCGCCCGCGAGTTCCGCCGCATCGCCGAGCAGATCGTCACCGAGCTGTGCCCCCCCATGGACATGACCGGCTGCTCGGCCCGCATGCTCGACCTCATCACCGCCCGCTTCGCCGAGTAGACCCCGGGAGCAGGCTTCTGGCGGGGGCCGTTACTGTCGACCCTCGTCATCGGCGGGAACGGTGAGCGGCAGGAGGGTCAAGAGCACGTCGGTACCGGCTTGGTAGCCGACATCGACGATGCGTAGGAGCCCGATGGAGACGAGCTCGTTGAGATCGCGGGTGAGCGTCCTGGGGCCGCTGGTTGCGTATGCCGCCGCCAACTCCGGCGTCAGGCGCGAAATGTCGTTCTTGGCCACCGGTTCGCGAAAGGCCAGGGCCTCGGCGATGAGTGCCCGGCGTTCGCGGATGTCGGGATCACGACCCGTGACCTGGAGGCCGACGTGCTCGTGCCACGCCAGGCGGTACTGGCGGTCGTAGAGCCACCGCAGCTGTTCGCCCAGCCCGTCGACGAAGCCAACGGCGCAATAGGCCAGAAATCGCGTGACATCACCACCGCTTTCGCTGGCGTACTGGAGCTGGCGGTAGTACTCGCCTCGGGTGCTGTTGCAGTGGTTCGAGATCAGGTGGGCCGCGCTCGTCGGCACGCCCGAGGTGACCAGCACCAGGTACTCGCACAGGCGGGCGGTCCGACCGTTGCCGTCGCCGAACGGGTGGATCCAGGCCAGGTAGAGGTGGGCGAGCGATGCCTGAATGATGGCGACCGGGATACGCATCGCGCCGTCGCCGGAGAAGGAGGGCCCGTTCAACCAGTCACACATCTGGCGGATGAGCTCGTCGCAACGATCCCAGTCGGGTCCGCGGTAGCGGCCGACCGTCACCGAATGTCGGCGAACCTCGCCGGGCTGCACCTCGGGCGCGTGATCGAGGTTCGCGAGGACCTGCCGGTTGAATCGCTTCACCAGAGCCGGCGTCAGACGGGGGACATCGCCCGAGCTCAGGCCATCGAGCACGCCGTTGTACGCGTCGATGACGTTCTCGACCTCGCGCTCTTGGTAGTCGGCCTCGACAGCGGTACCAGCACGAAGGATGACCTTGACCTCCTCCTCGGTCAGCGTGTTGCCCTCGATGGCGGTGGTGGCGTGAGCACCCTTGGACAAGGTGATCTCGTGGAGCTCCCGGGCATAGCTCGGCGGCACAGGAACATTGGCCAGATGGGCGCACTTCGACCGGGCCTCTCCGAGGGTCATCCAGAACGTCGGATTCATCTTCGTGAGGTCCACGTCGAAGGTGATCCACGGTGTCTCCATGCCTGTGGATCATATTCTGTCCAGCGATCTGTCCATCGTTTTATGGGCCACTAGCAGGAGAAATAGTAGTCACATCGCGGTGATTTGTCTCATGAGTTGTCTGCGATGTTGTCAGAGTGGCACAGGGTTCGTGCCCCTCGGAAGAGGCTTCGGGTCAGCCTGGTGCGACGGCGACGAAGACGCCCGGGCCCGCCGGCCGGGCGGGCTGCCGGGGCTGCGTGTCGGGCGGGGACGGGCGGCTCGCCGGCCAGCGCGGGGCCGGAGAGGGTGCCGAAGTCGGAGACGGTGCCGTCTTGGGTGAGGATCGCATGGCCGTCGCCGGAGGTGACGACGTCTCGAGCGACGGGAAGTCCGACCGCGACTCAGGCGGCGGCGCCCCGGTCGGCGGTGACCTCGTCGAGGGCTTCGTACTCGGAGGTGGTGTCGACCCAGTCCTCGAACTGGATGACGCCCATCTCCTCGAAGCGTCGCCGCAACCAGGCGTCGCCGGCGTCGAGGAGCCCGAGCTTCTTGCAGTTCGGGACGATCTTCGAGAACAGCAGCTTCTGGAACTCGCGCCGGCCGTCGTCGACGAGGATGAGCTCGATGGCCTCCTTGGGCGGGATGCCCATCCGCTCCCACACCTCTTGCTGCAAGAAGCGGTCTCGCATGCGCACGGCAGCCTCGAAGGCGAACTCCTGGCGCTCGCGGATCTCGGCCAGGGTCATCTCGCGGTAGATCTCCTGGAGCGAGAGAACACCGAAGGCCACGTGGCGGGCCTCGTCGCTCATCACGTACCGGAGCAGCTTCTTGAGCAACGGCTCCTGCGTGAACTGGTGCATGAACCCGAAGGCGGCCAAGGCCAGGCCCTCGACCATGATCTGCATGCCGAGGTAGGTCATGTCCCAGCGGGAGTCGGCCACGATGTCGTCGAGCAGCAAGCCCAGGTGGGCGTTGACGGGGTACTCGCCGCCCATCTTCTCGCGCAGGTATCGGGAGAAGACCTCGACGTGGCGGGCCTCGTCCATCACCTGGGTGGCTGCGTAGTACTTGGCGTCGATCCAGGGGACGGTCTCGACGATCTTGGCCGTGCAGATGAGCGCACCCTGCTCGCCGTGCATGAACTGTGACAGCGTCCACCGGCGGGCCTCGATGCCGAAGGTCGTCCACTCCTTGTCGCTCCAGGACGCGAAGCACGTACCCGACAGGTCCTTGCTCGGATCGAAGCGAACGTTGGCCGTGATGTCCTCGGCGATCACCTTCTCGACGTCGACGTCGATCGACCAGTCGAGGTCGGTCTCGGCGTTCCACTGCGAGGTCTTGGCCCGCTCGTAGAGCTTGCCCAGCGCCGGTCGGCTCCGCGTGTAGTCCCAGGTGAAGGTGGAGTCGCTGTTGTCGGGTGTGACGTGCTGCGTGGCATCGGGATCGTTGTTGCGGATGCTGAGGATGGCCTCGATGTCGTCGAGGTGCTCACGGTCGATGATGCCTTCGAATCCAGCCATCGGTCTGTCTCCTTGCGATCTCTACACGGATGTGGACGCGGATGCGGCGGACGTGACGGCTGTCGCCGCGGCGCGGTCCTTGGCGACCTCGTCGAGGTCGGCGTACTCCTCGCCGGTGTCGGCGTGGTCTTCCCACTGGATGACCTTCATCTCCTCGAAGCGCTCGCGCAGCCAACCCTTGTGGCCGTTGGTGGCGCCGGCGTCGAGGAGCCCCAGCTTCTTGCAGTTGGGCACGATCTTGGCGAAGAGCAATTGCCGGAACAGGTCGGCCTCGGGACGGGGGTTCTCGAGGATGAGCGCGATCACCCGGCGCACGTCGACGCCCATCCGCTCCCACACCTCCTGGGCCAGGAAGCGGTCGCGCATGCGTACGGCGGCCTCGTAGGCGAACTCCTGGCGCTCGCGCAGCTCGGTCGAGCTCATGTCGCGGTAGGCCTCCTGGAGCGAGAGAACACCGAAGGCCACGTGGCGGGCTTCGTCGCTCATCACGTACCGGAGGAGCTTCTTCAGCAGCTCAT
>JANLSK010000030.1:0-1562 GCA_031362415.1 Actinomycetes bacterium
GCGACCGTCGCGGGGACGACCCGAGCCGTCAAGGTCTCGTACAACCGTCCGTACGAGGGTGGTGCCGGGACCGGTCAGTTCCTCAACACCGACGTGTCGCTCGTGCACTTCCTCGAGCGCGAAGGCTACGACGTCACCTACGCCACGAGCCTCGACTTCGAGACCAACCCCAACCTGTTGGGGAACCGGCGGGCGTTCGTGACGAGCTGGCAGGACCAGTACACCACCCTGGCCCAGCGCAACCAGCTCGAGGCTGCCCGCAGCGGGGGCAAGTTCCTCGCGTTCCTCGGTGCCAGCAACAACTATTGGCAGGTGCGCTTCGAACCGTCGGGCGCCACGCCCAATCGCACCATGGTGAGCTACAAGCTGGCCAGCATCGATCCGTTCGCCCTCGATGCCACGCCCGCGAACGACGGTCAGGCCAGCGTGCCGTGGCGCGACCCGCCAGTCAACCGCCCCGAGGACGCGCTCCAGGGGGCCCAGTACAACTTCCACGGCCTGGGCTACGGCAACGCCGTCCCCTACACCGTGCAGAGCGCTGCACACTGGATCTACCGAGGCACGGGGGTCGTCGACGGCACCACCATCGCCAACCTCGTGGGCTACGACTACGACGAGCTCGCCGGGTCCACGGTGCCCAACCGCGTGGTGCTCGGGAGCACCGCCGTGCCCGCCGGAACCGGCGGGACGGGCGGGGGAACGGCCGTCACCACATACTACGACGCCGCGAGCGGTGGCGGCGGGGTGTTCAACGCGGGCACGCCGCATTGGGTCTGGTTGCTCGACGGGTACGACACCACACCCGGCCCGGCGTCGCCGCAGGTGTCACACCCGGCCGACTCGCGGGTGCAGCAGATGACCCGCAACGTCCTGTTCCGGGCGCTCAACGGCGTTCCGCCGGCGACCGCACCGCTTCCCCGTTCGACCGAGTCGGCCGGCTACTGGATGATCGGCAGCGACGGCTTGGTCTACAGCTTCGGCGCGGCAGCGAACTTCGGCAACGCCGGCGGGCTGCGTCCCCTCGTCGATCTCGAGCCCACGCCCACCTTCCAGGGCTACTGGGTCATCGACGACCAAGGCACCGTCCAGGCGTTCGGTGACGCCCGGGGCGATCTGGGCAATGGCACGCTCTCGGCCGCGCAGCTCGCAGCCGGCGAGGTCGTCACGGCCATCTCGGCCACGCCCTACGGCAACGGGTACTGGATCTTCACCAACCGGGGACGGGTCCTCAACAAGGGCGACGCCGCTCATTTCGGCGACGTGTCACACCTCGTGCTCAACGGGCCCGTGCTCGACAGCATCGCCATGCCCACGGGCCAGGGGTACTTCATGGTGGCGTCCGACGGCGGGATCTTCGCGTTCGGCGACGCCAAATTCGCCGGTTCCATGGGCGGAAGACCGCTCAACGCGCCCGTGCAATCACTCGTCCCGACGGCCACCGGCAACGGGTACTGGCTCGTCGCCGCCGACGGCGGGATCTTCGCGTTCGGCGACGCCGGCTTCGTCGGCTCGATTCCCGGTGTCCTCAAGGCGGGACAGTCGCTGAACCGTCCGATCACCGG
>JANLSK010000037.1:0-2489 GCA_031362415.1 Actinomycetes bacterium
GACTGCACGTTGGTGGCGTCGCCGCCGCCGAAGGCCACACCGTCGAGGTCGGAGTCCTTGATGGTGATGTCGTCGTCGGAGACGTCGCCGGCGTTGCCGCCGCCGGTGGCGATCGACGCGTTCTCCACGTTGCTGGAGGCGCCTGAGCCCACGGCGTTGCCGACGTTGCCGTCACCCTGGATGGCGTCGATGTCGCCGCCGGTCGAGGCGATTCCCGACACGTCGCCGGTGATCACGTCGGAGACGGTGCTGTCGTTGGCCGCGACCCCGTTCACGTCGCCGGTGATGGTCTGCAGGTCGCTGCCCGAGACGTTGCCACCCACCTGGGTGCCTTCGAAGGTGCCGGTGTTGACGCCTTGGACGTCGTGACCAGCTGCGACGGCACCGTGGCCCGTCGCCACCCCGTCGATGTCGCCGTCGGCGGCAACCGCACCGTCGCCCGAGGCGGTGGTGGTGGTGGCGTCGAGGTCGATCTGGGCGTGGTCGCCGGCGTTGACGGTCTGGTTCGTGGTGTTGGCCACGTCACGGTCGTCGATGTTGTTCGTGGTGGTGCTGGTGCGACTGTTGTCTTCGTTGACGTAGGTGTTGTAGTGGTTGACGATGTGCTGCACCTCTTGCGCCGGCGTGTAGTGCGCCGGCGCGGGCGGCGGGGGCGGCGGAGGCGCATGTCCCGCCGGGGGAGCCGAGGGAGCGGAAGGGGCTGAGGGCGCTGACGGAGCTGACGGCGCCGGGGGTGCTGCCGAGCCGCCGGAGGCGCCGCCGCTGGGCGCAGGAGGGGCGTCGACGAAGAGGCTGTCAGCGACGCCGCTGCCGCCTTGGGGAGCGAAGCCTCCGAAGGTCGAGAACTCGCCGGCGACGATCTCGGCCGCCTCGGCCACGTCGGACGGGTGCGCGCCGCCGCATCCGGCGGCCTCCATGAACGCCTCGGGGTCGGCATTGAACTCGGCCCGGGCCTGGTCATCGGAGAAGATGCCCTGGAGCATCTCGATCAAGCTTGACAGTGCAGCCATGGATGTTCCTCCTGTGAGCGTGGCCCTGGGAGGGGAACCACGACGATGATGTCGTCACGATACGAAGAGCGAACCTTCGATACATCGGGACCATCCCCCTCCTCCTGAAGCTCAGGAGGGGGATCGGGTAGGACCCCTACGGGTTCGCGTCGCCCAGGGCCTTGACCTGCTTCGATTACGTGGTCACGAGGATACGCCCGTAGTGTGCCCGGGTTGACCCGGCGAAAGGCAGCGGATGGCTGAGCGGTTCATCTCGATCGACGACGTCACGGCGCGCCTGCGCTCCGTCGACTATCTGGCCAGCTCGCAGATCAGCAGCGTGGCCTTCCTCGCCGATCGGTTGGAGAAGCCGATCCTCGTCGAGGGGCCCGCCGGTGTGGGCAAGACCGAGCTGGCCAAGGCCCTGGCCGCGATCACCGGTAGCCGCCTCATCCGTCTGCAGTGCTACGAGGGCCTCGACGAGTCGAAGGCACTCTACGAGTGGAACTACAAGAAGCAGTTGCTCCGGATCCAGGCCGATCGTGAGCACGAGAGCTCGTGGAAGGACCTCGAGGCCGACATCTTCAGCGAGGAGTTCCTCCTGACCCGGCCCCTCCTCGAAGCGATCCGCTCCACCGAGCCGGTCGTCCTGCTCATCGACGAGGTCGACCGGGTCGAGATCGAGACCGAGGCCCTGCTCCTCGAGGTGCTGTCCGACTTCCAGGTGTCGATCCCGGAGCTGGGGACGATCGAAGGGGCGAGCACCCGTCCGATCGTGATCCTCACCTCGAACAACACGCGTGAGCTCTCCGAAGCCTTGAAGCGGCGCTGCCTCTTCCTCCACATCGACTATCCCGACATCGAGCGCGAGAAGGAGATCGTCCGGGTCCGTGTCCCCGAGATCGACGCCTCCCTCGCCGAGCAGATCGCCCGGGTCGTACGCTCGATCCGGGCCATCGACCTGAAGAAGGCCCCCTCGATCTCGGAGACCATCGACTGGGCCCGCACGCTCATCTATCTCGGGCACACCACGTTGGACCCGGCAACGATCACCGAAACCCTCCACGTGCTGCTCAAGTACCAAGCCGACATCAACAAGGCTGTCAAGGAGCTCAACGCACCGTCAGGGCTCAAGAAGTCGTGAGGTGCGTTGGCCTCAGGTCGCAGCCGGACTCCAGAGGCTGAGGGAGAGCACATCGATGGCCAGCGAGCCGCTCGCCCTGCACCATTCCGAGACCGAGATGCTCGACGTGCTCCAGGGCTTCGTCCACGAGCTCCGCACGGCTGGGCTGCCGGTCTCGATGACCGAGAACCTCGACGCGATGCGCGCCCTCGAGCACATCCCGATGGGGGAACGCGACGCCTTCCGGGCCGCGCTGGCGTCCACGCTCGTCAAGCACGAGCGGCACTGGAAGACCTTCGAGATCGTCTTCGACATCTATTTCGGGTTGCTGGCCCAATCCGGTCCCGGTGACGGCTCCGGTGACGACGAGGCCGACC
>JANLSK010000044.1:0-8551 GCA_031362415.1 Actinomycetes bacterium
GGTACGCCGTGGCCGTGAGCCAGGGCATCAGCGACGCGTTCTCGACCGGGTCCCAACCCCAGTACCCGCCCCAGCCCAGCGTCTCGTAGCTCCACCACGATCCGAGGACAATCCCCGCGCTGAGGAATCCCCAGGCGATCAGGGAGGCCCGGCGGGTGGCGACCAGCCAGCCCTCGCCCAGGCGTCCGGTGGCCAGGGCCGAGATGGCGAACGAGAACGGCACGGTGAAGCCCACGTAGCCCAGGTACAGCATGGGCGGATGCACCGCCATCAGCACGTGGTTCTGCAACAGCGGGTTGGGGCCCTTGCCGTCGGCGGGAATGGCGCCCGCCACCTCCTTGAACGGGTTGGCCGGGCCCACCAGCAGCACGAAGAAGAACAGGGCGACGGCCATCTGCGTGACCAGCGCCCAACCCACGAGAGGATCGTCGGCGCGGTCGCGGAACTTGTGGGCCGACCAGGCCAGGTAGCTGCCGAGGATGAGCGCCCAGAGGATGATCGAGCCCTCGAGCGCCCCCCACAGCGACGCCACGGTGAACAGCGTGGGGGTGGCCCGGGCGTGGTGATCGAACACGTACTGGAGGCTGAAGTCGTTGCTCAGCAAGGCCCATTCCATGATGGCCGCCGCGGCGATGCCGGCTCCCAGGACCATGAACGCGGAGCGCCGACCGATGCGGACGAGGGTGGGGTTGCGTTTGGTGATCCCGACCGACATGGCGACCACGCCGATCAGTGCCGACGAGCAGCCGATGAGGACCGCCAGCAACCCGAGCGAGGCTTTCACGCGTTCACCCGCCCACCACTGCCGCCCCGAGGCACGACCCGATCCGTACCGCCATCAGGCGCCCGGGCTCGTTGTGGGGGACGACTCGGCGGTGTCGACGCCGCCTCCGACGTCGGTGAGATCGACGGCAGGAGGTACGTAGTCGTCGCCATAGTCGTTGCCGTGACGGATGAGGATGGTCTCCGACGCGAACACGTCACCGTCCCAATGGCCGTCGCACACGACCGGGGCCCCGTCGGCGAAGAGCTCGGGCGGGTCGCCCTGGTTGTTGACGGTGACCTCCCTGGTGCCGTCGGTGACCCGGAAGGAGACTCCATCGGACGTGGAGGTGACGCTGCCCGGCACCACGGCGCCGGCCAGCCGGAAGCGACTCACGTCGCCGTTTTCCTTGCGCTCCAAGGCCTCGCCGACGGTGCGGTAGTACACGACGTTGCCCCGCAGACCGCCGAAGAGCAGAAAACCGATGGCACCAACGCAGGCCACAGCGGCGACCCAGTAGCGGGTCCGAGGGCGCGCGCGCCGGCTTCCCGGCCCCGGCGGGCCCTGAGGATCCGGCGGCGCCATCGGGAGCATCGGCTCGAGCGAGTCGAGCGGATCGGGCATGTCAAGGGTGGAGGGCGCCGCCGGGGCGTCGGCATCGGCGGTTACGGCGGCGTCGGGCGCGTCGTACGGGGTCAGGCCCACGGCGGTCGCTCCTCGGGAGGCAACGAGCGCACGGCCCGGCGCAGGCGCCGTTGCAGCAGCACTGCGTACACACCCATGGCGCCCACGGTGAGGCTCCAGCCGCCGATGACGTACGCGGCGTCGGTCATGGTGGGCTCCCGGGTCCGGCGCCGACGGAGGCAGCGACAGTGTCCGGAGCGGATACGACGCTCGCCCCGGCCTCGGAGCGGCGTTCGACGATGGCCCGTTCGAGCTGGCGGTCGTCGGCCGCCTCCTCGATCCCGGCCAGGTCGTAGCGGCGCAACACCAGGAACAGGTAGATGAGCGTGAAGGTCACCACGGCCCACAGCAGGATCCACGCCATCGTGGCGTCGAGCTGGGCGTCGCGATCCTCGCCGAAGACCGTCCCTTCCTGGTGCAGCGTGCGCCACCACGAGACCGAGAAGTGCACGATCGGCACGTCGACGACGGCCACGAGCGCGGCGATGGCCGAGCGGCGGGCCCGCACCTGCGGATCGTCGGGCACCCGGCGCAGCGCCAGGTAGCCGAGGTACAAGAAGAACAAGATGGCCGTGGTGACCAGACGGGCGTCCCACGTCCACCAGGTGCCCCACACCGGGCGACCCCAGATGGAGCCCAGGGCCAGGGTGAGGGCCGTGAAGAGCACGCCGATCTCGGCCGATGCCCCGGCCAGACGGTCGTAGTGCAGCGAGCGGGTGCGGGGCCAGAGATACAGCGCCGAGCACACGGCCGTGACGCCGAAGGCCAGGTAGGCGAGCCAGGCTGCGGGCACGTGCACGTACATGAGGCGCTGGGCGTCTTTCTGCACGGCATCGGTGGGAGCCACGAACAGGCCCAACCAGGCCAGCAGCGCCATCGAGGCCAGGCACGACCATCCGAGCAGGCTCACGAACCTGCGGCTGCCGAGCAGGCCCGAACGCGACGACCCGCTGCGAGAGCCCCGGACGGGGGTCACGCTCGTGGTCACCGGCGCCATCGGTTTCGGTGCGTCACGACTCCTCCAGCAGGGCTCCATAGGCCAGGACCCCGAGTGCCCCGTACACCAGACCGAACAGGGCGAGCAGCTGGACCCAGGGCCATCCGTCGGACGGGGTTCCCTGGAACCCAGCTTCCCACGCCCGGGTCCCTCCGAGCAGAACGGGGGCCAGCACGGGTAGCAGGAGCAGGGGCAACACCGTCTCGCGGGCCCGCAGGCCAGACGCCAGAGCAGCGAAGAGCGTCCCTGCGGCGGCCAGGCCCACCGTGGCGCTCAGCGCGCCGACGATCATCACCGGGCTCGACCGGACCTCCACGTCGTACACGGCGACGACGGCGATCCCGAGCACGAGCTCGAGGCCGAGGAGCTGGACGGCCACCGCGGCCGCCTTGCCGAGGAAGATCGACGCGCCGTCCAGCGAGCTCATCCGCAGCCCGTCGGCGGCGCTGTTCTCGATCTCGACGGCGGCCGAACGGGCCGCAGCCAGGCTGGCCGCCAGGAGGATCGTCACCCAGAACAGACCCGGCGCGACCCTGGTGAGCGTGGGCCGATCGGCGTCGAGTGCCATCGCGAACAAGATGACGACCAGCCCGCCGAAGGGGAGCACCTGGTTGGTCGTGACCCGCGACCGGGCCTCGATGCGCAGGTCCTTGCCCGCGATCAACGCAGCCTCGCGCAGCAGGCTCATGTGGACACCTCGTCCACCTCGGAACGGCCCACCTCGACCGGGTCAGGGTCGAGCACGTCCGAGTCCGAGCCTGAAGGAGAGTCTGAACCTGAGGTTGGAGTTGAGGTTGAGGGTATTCCGCCGGTTGGGAACCGGCCTCTGTGGGCCTCACCAGCCACGATGCGCACCTCGCGATGGGCCAGGCCCCGGGCCCGATCGAGCTCGTGCGACGAGAACACCACCGTCCGACCGTCGCTCGCGGCGTCGCGTACGAGGATGTCGAGCACGTCGCGGCCCTCGGGGTCGAGGCCGGCGTGGGGCTCATCGAGCAGCAGGAGCCGGGCATCGCGTACCAGGGCCGTGCCCAGCGACAATCTCCGCTTCTGGCCGGCCGAGAGGCGTCGGTGCTCGAGGTGGGCCTGCCGGGCGAGCCCCACCCGCTCGACGGCCCGGTCGGCGGCCTCGATTGCGGCGTGCTTGGAGCGCCCGACGGCCCGGGCGGCGAAGCGCAGGTTGTCGAGCACCGAGAGATCGTCGTAGCAGAACGTGTCGTGCCCCAGCAGGGCCAACTCCGTCCTCACCGACCGTCGATCGACCGCCAGGTCGTGGCCCAGCACGTTGGCATCCCCCGAGGTCAGGGCCAGCAGCCCCGAGAGAAGGCGCAGCAGCGACGTCTTGCCGGCGCCGTTGGGGCCCGAGAGCAGGACGATCTCACCCTCAACGACATCGAGATCGACCCCGGCCAGCACCGGATAGCGACCGACGAGGCACACAGCGCTACGAAGACGGACAGCCAGCGTGGGCAGAGCATCCTCCCGAACGACCTTCCCGTCAGCATCGCATGACCGTCCCTTCGCCCCCGAAACGCTGGTCACGGCCAAACGCGCATCGGGCCACAGTGGCCATCGGCCGAGTGCGGTCGGACGAGTGCTCAGGGCTCACTACGATGCTGCGGCGTCCCACCCCAGGAGAACCCATGCCGGATCGGCCCGACGACCCCGCTGACGCCTCGAGCCCGATCGATCCCGACACCAGCCCCCACCCCCTCCCCGGCGATCTCTTCGGCGACAGCCGGGCCGCCCGGCGCAACCGCCAGCGGGCTCGTCGACGCGCTCGCCGCGGCGACCGACTGGCCCGGGTGCTCGGCGGAGCCGGACGCACGCTCATCACCTCGGGGCTGCTGATCCTGCTGTTCGTCGCCTACCAGCTCTGGGGGACGGGCCTCTACACCGCCCAGCAGCAGGAGAACCTCAAGAACGACTTCCGCCAGGCGCTCGCGGCCGTCGCCTCCGACCCGACGGTCCCGGCCCCGACCACGACCGCGGCATCAACTCCGGTACCGACGACCTCGCGGCCCCGTACGACCGGGACCACCGGGCTCACGAACACCACCCAGCCGGCAACGACGACCTCCACGCTGCCCCCCGCCCCGCCCACGGCTGACAGAGGAGAGCCCACTGCGCTGATGCGCATCGAGCGGCTCGACCTCGAGCTGATCGTGGTGGAGGGAGTCGGGCGCGACGACCTGAAGAAGGGGCCGGGCCACTATCCCGAGACGCCGCTGCCGGGCCAGTACGGCAACGCAGCCATCGCCGGGCACCGCACCACCAACGGCTCGCCGTTCGGCCGTCTCGACGAGCTCGAGATCGGCGACGAGATCGTGGTCGAGACCTTGGCCGGCGAGTTCACCTACCGGGTCACCACCGAGATCATCGTGAAACCCTCCGAGGTGGGCGTGTTGGCTCCCCCACCCGATCCCCGGGCTGCCATCTTGACCCTCACCACGTGCCATCCCCGGTTCTCGGCCAAGCAGCGGCTGGTCATCCAGGCCGTGCTCGTCGCCGACGCGAGCCCGCCGCCGTCGGTGTTCAGCCCCACGACGGCGACCGCCCCGACCGACGAGATCCCGGGTGACGACCCGTCCGAGGACCCGTCCGACGCTCCGGGCGATCCGGGGGGCAGCGACGGGTCCGGCACCGACGCCCCGGCGAACGACTCCACCGGCTCGCTCGGTTCGGGGCCGTCGACAGGCGTCGAGGCCGGCACCGACGCCCCGGCGATCGACGACGGCGAGATCTTCGAGTTCCAGCGCCCAGGCGGGGACTTCTATCTCGGGCTGAGCCTCGCCGCCCTGGTGGGTGCGCTCTGGTGGATGGCGTTCCGCCGCTGGACCCGTTGGTACGTCTGGTTCGGGGGCGTCGCGCCTTTCCTCGTGATGTTGTTCCTGTTCTACGTACAGCTCGAGAAGATCCTCCCCGCGGGCTACTAGACGACCGAGTCCGAGCCATGTGAAGGCCCCCTTCCCAAACCTTCACGACACCTGGCTTGCGTGGCGGTGCATCGTTGGGGGAGCACGTCGTGAAGGGAGCACCTGATGCCGCACGTACGGATCGACGAACTCGGGTACTCAAGGAGGAGTCGGCTGACGCTCGTGCCGTCACGCTCCGACGACTGTCTGGTGGCTGATGGCGGCGTCCGAGGTCGGCTCGTTCGAGCTTGCCCGCAGGTTCGTTCACGTGACGAACGGGGGAAGCACCGAGCTGGTCGCTTCCGGCGGTCGCGGCCATCCCTTGCCTACCCGGATGTGCAGATCCTGGTGTTCAGATCCGCCGCCGCGAGCTGAGTGGCCGCGGACGGCCCGAGTGAGAGCGACAGCTATGCACCGGCCTCGGATCGGGCGAGCTGGTCGAGGTAGTCGGCGACCTCGGTGTGGCCGCCATGGCGCGCCCATCCTGCCGGCGGCGAATCCCACTCGGTGTCGACGATATCGGGGTCGGCGCCGAGCTCGACGAGCAGCATGGCGAGCGGCAGGTCGCCGTGCTGCGCGGCTTCGTGCAGGGCCGTCGTCCGGTGGCGGACGTTGATGTCGAAGCCGAGATCGACGAGCAGCCGGACCGCGCCGCCGCGGCCGAGCTCGGCGGCACGAGCGACAAGGTCGTCGCGTTGCTCGAGGGCCGACTGGAGCAGTCGCGGATCCGTCGCGAGGGCGGCGTCCACGGCTCGACGGTCACCGGCGAGGCAGGCACCGACGAACACCATCGAGGGGTCGACGGTGGAGGTGTCGGCTCCGGCTGCGGCGAGTAGTTCGGCGATCGCCAGGTGGCCGTGCAGCACGGCTCCCTCGTACGGGCTGCGACCTTCGTAGCCGGGGTGGGTGCCGGGGCAGTTCGGGTCGACTCCGCGGGCGAGCAGCAGGCGGGTGCGTTGTTCGAGGCCGGCCTCGGCGGCGTGTTGGAGTGCCTCGGCGACGATCTCGTGCGGCGTCTGGTGGCCGTGGGTGAGCATACGCCGCCATGGTCCCCCGTCACCTCGACCGAGGCCATGGTCGAGCAGCAGTTCGAGGAACTCGGTGTCGTCGCGGGCGATGTCGCCCGCACCCCGGTTGTAGATCGTCTGGCTGTCGTTCGCTTCCGCCCCGGCCTCCAACAGCAGTCGGGCCAGAGGGATCTCGTGCGGGTGGGGTGGGGCACCCTGCTCGCCGCGGCCGAACACTCCGGTGAGAGCGGTGAACGGCGACGGCAGGCCGTCCCACAGGTAGCCCGCGTTCGGGTCGGCACCCGCGGCGAGCAACAGCCGGGCGGCGGCAACCGGGTCGCTGCCGGGGCAAGGCGCAAGCCGTGAGTACGTGAGGTACAGCAATGGCGGCCAGGCGAACGGTCCCCCGTCACGACCAGCCACCTGCGGGTCACTGTCGAGGACCACGCGTATCGCGTCGACGGCGCCGGTGGCGGCCGCTGTGTAGATCGACCACCCGGCGAGGTGCGGGTACTCGACCAAAATCCGGTCGGCCTGTGCCAACCGGCCGGAATCGTCGGCGCCGTAGTTGAGGCAGCCGAGACGTAGCAGCTCGTCTGCTCGAGAGGCGTCGTCAGCGAGCTGCCCACCGACCTGTTCCTCGTGTGGCGATCGGCTCAACCGGTTGACCAGCTGCACGTAGTCGCGCAGCTTCGCCCACGAGGCGAAGTCGTAGTGGCGGGCCACAGTCAGCTGGGCGTCGGCGAGCTTGAACGCCGTCGCCGCCGGTGTTTCGGCGGTCAGCTCGCCCAGTCGCGGATGGTGCTCGCGAACGAGGGCGATCGAACCGTCGATCCCGGCGCGAACGAGATCGCGTAACGTCTTGGCGTGGGCCTTCAGCCGCTCGAGGTCGGGGTTGTCTGGCAGGCAGTCGACGGGCATCGGTGTCATCCTCTCCGGCAGGCCCGACGTCCGCACAGACGGGCAAGAAAGGAGACGAAACGCATCACCTTCACGTCACCCAGGTGGGCTCTACCCTTCCCGCGGACCGGTGGCGCTCCTGGATCGCCGGTATCAAACGTAGCCGCTGGATGTCACACCCTCGGAAGTCGACAAACTCGGCCCCTCGACCTGATCCAGTGTGGCCACCGTGCCGTCCTCGTTGAACCATGTGGAATCGCTCCAGCCGGCTGCTGGCATCATCGCAGGCCCTCAGCTCGATCGCGGCAGCAGCCCATAGGTGAGCCGCGACGAGCGGGCGGCGCCCAGTCGCCAGCCTGGCACAACACATTTCGGCATGCTCGGTTGGGCTCACGTGCGTGCGCGGCAGGCCGCCTACCGGAGCTGAGCGGCATCACCGAAGTCAGGCGGCCGAACCCTCCGACTCATCGGGAATGGGTGTTCAGTTGAGTCGTTGCTCAAGGTGGATGACGACGTCGTCGCCGTCCGTCTTGCCGATCGACTTGCGGATGACAGCGGCGATCGGCAGCTTGTGGGTACCGTCGCCGAGGGCCATGAACGCACTGCGGAACGGGATGCCGTCGACGGTGCCAGAGACCTTGACGAGGCCGCGAGTGCCGAACACGGTTGCGGAGTCCGGAAGCTTGACGCAGGTCCACGTGTCGCCGTCGTGCACGCGACCCAACGTGGCGGTGAACGTGATGTCGAGCGGGCCGATGGTGGACTTCTTCATGGGTTGCTCCTGTTGTCGAGTCTGCGGGTCAGCTGAAGAGGCTCACGATGGCGCCGATCGCAACGAGCTTGAGCAGCCAGTCGACGGCATGGAGCGCAGCTCGTCGCGTCGCTGCGCCCTCATGGAAGACGGAGCCTGCGAAGAGCACCACCGGAATCGTCCATAGCGACAAGCCGAGCAACACTCCGGCTCCGAGACCGCTCCAGGCGGCGACGGTGAGCAGTCCGGCGACGAGCGCAGCGACAGCCAGGTTGCGCAGCAGCTCGACGAGGACCTGCTCGGCCACCGGCCGCTGAGGTACAAGCTCGGGCGCCGTCGGTGCCGGCATGGCGGCGTAGTAGATGGCGCTGATGACCAACGCTGCGACGGTGGCGATGACGACACCAGGTGCGATCACCATGAACCTCCCAGATAAAGTACTTGTGGGTACTCATACCGTACCGGACATTATAGTACCGTTAAGTATCAAATCTGATTGGAGGAACCGTTGACTGCCTCAGCCACCCCGGCTCG
>JANLSK010000049.1:0-53477 GCA_031362415.1 Actinomycetes bacterium
CCTTCAGCGCCTTGGCGAAGGAGCCCGAGAGCGCCGGCCATGATGGCCAGATCGAGGTGGAAGATCACGATCCGGCCTGGCCCCGCTCGATCCTGACCGAGGCGATCCGCAGCCCGTCCATCTCGACGACGGTGAGCGCGACCCCGAGCGCGGTGTCGACCACGACGTCGCCCGCCTCTGGGATGCGGCCGAGCCGGTCGAGGAGGAACCCGGCCAGCGTCTCGTAGTCGCCCTCGGGCAACACCAGCCCGGTTCGCTCGTGCACCTCGTCGGCGTGCGCCCGTCCCTCGAGGGTGACCACGCCAACCTCGCGCGGGCCCCGCGCCGGAGCCGCAGCCGGGACGACCGGGTCGTACTCGTCCTCGATCTCGCCCACGATCTCTTCGAGGATGTCCTCGATGGTGACGATCCCGGCGGTGCCGCCGTGTTCGTCGACCACCATGGCGAGGTGCACACCGGCCCGGCGCAGGTCGGTGAGGAGGCTGTCGAGCTCCCGGGTTTCGGGGACGACCACAGGCGGCTTCATGATCCGGGTGACCGACGTGGCCGCTCGGTCGGCCGGGGCGATCTCGAGGACGTCCTTGACGTGTACGAAGCCCACGATGTCGTCGATGTCGTCGCCCAGGACGGGGAATCGTGAATGCCCGGTGGCTCGCGATCGTTCGACCAGCTCCGCCACCGACGCCGCGCCGGGCAACGTGACGACGTCGACGCGAGGGACGAGAACGTCGAGCGCGCTCTTGCCCGCGAAGCGCACCGCCCGGGTGAGCATCTTCACCTCGTCCTCGGCCAGGTCGAGCTGCTCGGCCGAGCTGCGGATCAGGATTCCCAGCTCGGCCAGCGAACGAACCGAGGCCAGCTCCTCTTTGGACTCCACGTGAAACAGGCGCAGCGTTGCCGTTGCCGTGCTGTCGAGCACGCGAATGAGCGGACGCAGTGCCGTGCTGAACCAGCGCAACGGCCCCGCGAACACCATCGCCGTGGCCACCGGGTTGGCGATCGCGAAGCTCTTGGGCATCAGCTCGCCGACCACCATCTGGACGACCGCAGCCAGCACGAGCGCCACCGCCACCGAGATCCCCGAGGCCGAGCTCTCGGGGGCGCCCAGGGCCTCCACGACCGGTTTCACGAGCCGCCCGATCGTGGGCTCGGCGATGAACCCCAGCACGAGCGACGAGACGGTGATCCCGACCTGGGCTGCGGAGAGCTGGAACGACAGCTCACGCAGCGACCGCAATACCCCCCGGGCCCGCCGGTTCCCCTCGTCGGCCTGGCGTTGGATCTTGGTCCGGTCGACGGCGATGAGCGCGAACTCACCGCCGACACATGCCGCGTTCAGCAGAACCAGGAGAAGGACGGCCGAGAGACCGAGCACGGTATCGATAGGACAGGAAATCTAGGCGTCGGCGGGCACCGGGGTGGGTGACTCCGGATCGACGGCCTCGACGGGCTCGACCGAGTCGACGGGCTCGACCGCCGGGCGCGTGACCGTCCAACTGAAGCGGGGCCGGGTACGCCGGAATCGCCGGGCCCCAGGGGTGGGTCGGCTGGTGAGGGCGTGGGCCCGGGCGTCGTGGGCGACACAGGCCCCAGCACCCGTGATGCCCTCGCCGTCGAGGCGTTCCTGGATCGCGTCGCCGAAACGGCCGCCGAGGAGCTCCGCCATGATCGCCGGCATCGCCTCGGCGTCCTTCAGCATCCACGAATGACGGCCGCCGTGGACGATCACGAGATCGCCGTCGACCCGGCGGGCGGTGTCGACCGCGGTGCGGACCGGGACCCCCAGGTCACGATCGCCGTGGAGGACGGCCACGGGCAGCCCGGCCTCCCGAATCCGGTCGAGGACCCCGGCCGAACGTTCGGACCGCCAGAACGACAGCCCGGGACCGGCCAGGCGCCAGGGCTTGCGAACGTTGGCGACCAGCGTCGGCACGAGCTCCCGGGCCAGGGCCGTGGCGTGCCTCCGGTCGCGAACGATCGGGAAGGTGACAGCGAGATCGGCGAGGAGCAGCCCACCGAGCGCGCCGGCGAGCGGGGGCCAGACACGGGTGGCGGTCACGATTCGGTCCCAGGTGTCGCCGACGATGGCGTCGACGAGCACCAGGCCAAGCACCCGCTCGGGTTGCTCGGCGGCCAGCTCGGCAACCAGACGGCCTCCCATCGAGTGTCCCACCAACATCGCCTGGAGGATGCCCAGATGGTCGAGGGTCCGAGCCAGCAGCCGGGCGTACTCCTTGAGCTCACGGCCGCCCACCGGGAGGATGTCGGTGCCGCCGTGCCCAGCCGTGTCGACGGCCACGACCATGAATCCCTGGGCCACCAGGCGGCTGAGCGTGGCCGCGTAGAGCAGGCCCTCGGCGAGGTACCCGTGGGCGATCACGAGCGGTACACCGTCTCCGGCGAGCGAGACGCTCACCTCGTGCCCGTCGTCGAGACGCACCTGATGTCGGGCCAGGTGCACCTGGGCCACCCATTCCGATCCACCGGCATCGCGCCGGGGCCCGGGCCGAGTCTCACCAGCCACTGCAGGCCCCCTCGGTTCGCGGATCGCTGGCGCCCTGGTAGCCACGGCCGCCGGCCGGATCGACGACAATGGCGTTGGCGTGCCCCATCAACGAGTCGGGCCCGGCGATGGCGTGCACCATGTGCCCCTTGGCTCGCAGCCCGTCGAGCGTGGCCGCAGGGAACCCGGGCTCCACGAGCACCTCCCAGCCGAAGGGCGACACGAACCAGCGGGGCGCAGCCAGAGCATCGGCAACGTCGGCCCCGTCATCGACGAGCCGGGTGAGGAGCTGCACCTGGGTCTGGGCCTGGCCGTCACCGCCCATCGCCCCGAACGCCATCCAGGGACGGCCGTTGCGCAACGCCATCGCCGGGATCAACGTGTGCGGCGGCTGGCGTCCCGGCCCCACGACCCCGACGGCATCGGGATCGAGCCGGAACCCCGCGCCCCGGTTGTGGAGGGTGATCCCCCAGCCGGCAACGGTGATCCCGGAGCCGAAGCCCCGGTAGTTCGACTGGATCAAGCTCACGATCATTCCATCGGCATCGGCGGCGCACAGGTACACCGTTCCGCCCGGGAGGGGCCGAGCCGGGGCCAAGGTCGCGGCCCGCTCGGGGTCGATGCGTGAGGCCAGATCGCCGATGTGCTCGCCGTCGAGGAGCGCGTCGACGGTGGTGCGCATGTGGGCCGGGTCGGCGAGATGGGCGCCGCGCTGCGAGAGGGTCGCTCGTACCACCTCGATCAGCCGGTGCTCGCGCTCGCCGCCATCACTAGGAAGCGGGCCCAGCGCGTCGAGCATCCGCAGAGCCTGGAGGACGGCTATCCCTTGAGTTGGGGGCGGCATCTCGACGATCGTCGTGGCCTCCCGGTAGCGAGCCGTGATCGGCACCCGCCAGCGGCTCGCCCCGAGGCCGGCTATGAGATCGTCGATGGTGTGGAGCCCGCCGCTCGCTCGGAGCGTCTCGACGATCGCTGCGGCCATGGCGCCCCGATAGAACGGCTCGGGCCCTTGTGCCGCAAGGGTTTCCAGTGTCGTTGCCAGGGCCGGCTGCACGAGCCGGCTGCCTGCCGCAGCGTCGCCGTACACGGCTCGCCACCCGGCCGTGACGTGCGCCGAGCCCCGGACCGCGTCGACGCCGGCAACACCCGTCTCCGACAGTACGAAGCCGTCGGAGGCGTAGCCGATGGCCGTGGCGGCCAAGGCGCCGAAGCTCCGGGTGCCGAAGCGCTCGAGCAGCGTGAACCAGCCGTCGACAGCACCGGGCACGGTGACCGTGTGCGGCCCGAACTCGGGGAAGGGTCGTGTGGCCGCACCGAGATCGGGCGCGTCCAAGGCGGCGAGCACGGCCTGGCGGGTCGCGGCGGCCGGCGCCCGTCCGGCAGCGTCGAGCGCATGGACCGTGCCACCGTCGTACACGAGCGCGAAGAGGTCGCCTCCCACGCCGCACGCATGGGGTGTGACCACGGCCAGCACGAGGTTGGCGGCCACGGCGGCGTCGACGGCATTGCCGCCCTCGGCGAGGACCGCGGCGCCGGCGGACGCCGCGAGATGGTGTGGCGCGGCCACGCAGCCGTTCGGGAACCGAGCGGCCCCGGATGCGGCGGAGATCGGGGCCGGCTGGGGTCCGGTCATGCTCCGACGCGGCGAAGCGTTGCCGTGAGGTGATGCTGCAACGGCAGGCCGACGGCCGCCATCGCCAGTGTGTACCTGAGCTCGTCGCCGTCGAAGGTGAGCTCGCGAACGACGTCGGTGACCACCTTGGCCGACGGGGTGCAGGTGATCGAGCCGACGCTGCGCAACACGCCGTCGCTCCACGACGCGACGCCGAGCTCCAGATGGCCCGTCGGCATGCTCAGCACGAGCTCGACGGGCGTGGCGGTGTGCGCCCCGACGGCCGGGTCGGCGTGGGGCTGGGGCCGAAGAAAGCCGGTCTCGGCGTGGAGGGGTCGCCCGGCCGGTCCGGGATCGGTGGCCTCGAGCGCCCAGGTGCGCTGGCTGTACGCCAGGAACGGCTTGCCGTTGTGCGTGAACGTGATCTCCTCGCCGTATCCGAAGCTCGGGATCGTGGGGTAGACGCCGGTTCCCTCGCCGCGCCAGGTGCCCACCAGACCAGCGAGCGGAGCGCACAGGGCGTGGAGGGCTGGCGGCGCGCTCATGCCTGAGAAGGTAGCCCCGCCACACCGCCGGGCGTGTGACACCCGCAGCGTGCGTGACATCAGACGGAGCGTGGGCGCAACGGGCGCAACGGGCTCAACCGGGCCGGGCGAAGAGCTCCAGCGCGATGTTGTCGGGGTCGCGAAACGCCAGCACGTGGCCGTACTGCACGTCCTGCACCGGCGTGTGCTCGACACCGAGCGCGTCGAGGCGGGCCGCCCAGGCCACGAGCTCGGCCCGATCGGCGACGAGGAACGAGAGGTGGTCGAGGCCGGTGCGGCGCTCGTCGAAGAGATCACGTGGCGAACGCGGGTGACACCCCAGGCAGATGGTGATCCGGGTCGCCGGATGCTGCATGAGGACCATCGTGTGCCCGTTGTCCTCGAGCTCCTCGAGGATCGCCAGGCCCAGCACCTCGTGGTACCAGCGGGCCGATCCCCTCGGGTTGCGCACGGTCAGGTCGACGTGGGCGATACCGAGGAACTCGGGGTTGGTCATCGTGCGAGCGGCCGAGGTCGGCAACGGATCGGCGCGAAACCGCTGCAGCCGACCGAGGGGCCGGTCAGCTCCGAGCCTTGATGGCTTCGATGAGCTTGGGCAGCACCTTGTGCACGTCGCCCACGATGCCGAGGTCGGCCACCGAGAAGATGGGAGCCTCGCCGTCCTTGTTGACGGCGATGATGTTGTCGGAACCCTTCATGCCCACCATGTGCTGGGTCGCGCCGGAGATGCCGCAGGCGATGTACAGCTTGGGCTTGACGACCTTGCCGGTCTGGCCGACCTGCTTGGAGTACGGCACCCACCCGGCGTCGACGATCGCTCGCGACGCCCCGCTGGCGCCCTTGAGCAGCTTGGCCAGCTCATCGACCATGGCGTACGCCTCGGCTGAACCGAGACCACGACCGCCGGACACCACGATCGTGGCGTCTTCGAGCTTGGGGCCTTCCTGAGCCTCGACGTGGCGCTCGGTGACCCGGGTCTCGCCGGCCCGGCCGGTGTCGACGGCAGCGACGGCAACGACCGTGGCCGGTGCGCCGCCCGACGGCTCGGCGTTGAACGACTTGGGGCGGGCCATGGCCAGCTTCGTACCGGCCCCGGTCAGCACGGTGTCGATGAGCGTGTTGCCGCCGAAGATCGCCGTGCCCACGACCACGGCGTCGCCGTCGAGCGCCAAGGCGGTGGCGTTGGTGACGACGTTGGCGTCGAGGCGCACCGAGACGTGGGCGCAGACGTCACGGCCTTCGTACGACTGGGCGAACAAGACGAGGTCGGGAGTGTGCTCGGCGACGGCTGCGGCCAACGCAGCGGCGACCGGCGCGCCAGCGAGGGTCTCGCCGAGCTCGAGGTGATACAGCGTCGTGACGCCATACTCCCCGAGCGCCCCGGCCAGGTCGGCCCCACCGGGACCGGCCACCCACGCCTCGACGGTGGTGCCGAGCTCGCGGGCCTTGGTGAGCAACTCGAGGGTTGCGCTCGTGGGCACGCCAGCGACGGCTTCGGCGTAGACCCAGACCTTGGAGAGTGCCATGGTGTTCTCTCTTCTCTCGTTCTCGAGCGAGGCCCGTGGGGCCGCTCAGATGACGCAGATGACGCAGACGACTCAGATGACCTTGAGCGCTTCGAGATAGGCCACGACACGCTCGTGCGCCGTGCCGTCGTCCTCGACCTTCTCCCCGGCCTGACGGGCGGGGGCCGCGGCCACGTTCACGATGTCCTGGCCCGAACCGGCCCAGCCTGCGGCATCGACGGCGAGACCCAGATCAGCGGCCGTGCACTTGTCGACCGGCTTGTTCTTGGCGGCCATGATCCCCTTGAACGACGGGTAGCGGGGCTCGACCACACCGGCCGTCACCGACACCACGGCCGGGAGCGTCGACTCGACCGTGTCGTAGCCGGCCTCGGTCTGGCGCTGGATCGTGACGGCCGCGCCGGCGATCTCGATCTTCTTGGCGAAGGTGAGCGACGGCCAGCCGAGCAGCTCGGCGACGGCCGCCGGGACGATGCCCGTGTAGCCGTCGGTCGACTCCGTCGCTGCGAGCACGAGGTCGATGCTTCCGGCCCGCTCGACGGCCCGGGCAATGACCTTGGCCGTCGTGAGCGCACCCGAGCCGGCCAGGACCGGATCGGAGACGAGCACGGCGCGGGCGGCGCCCATGGCCAGGGCGGTGCGCAAACCCGACACCTCGTCGTTGGGGGCCATGGAGATCAGTACGACCTCGCCCCCTCCGGCAGCCTCGACGAGCTGGAGGGCCATCTCGACCCCATAGCTGTCGGACTCGTCGAGAATGAGCTTCCCATCTCGCTTGAGCTGCCTGGTGCTGGCGTCGAGAGCGCCGGGCAGAGCGGGGTCGGGAATCTGCTTGACGCAGACGGCGACGTTCATACTGCTCCCGGGGAGGATCGCCCGCGCCGATGCTCGGCCCGGGCCAGTTTTGGTCGAGTGATCATGCCGCAGAGCCTCGCGTAGCGACGAAATCGAGCCCCGTGGTCACGCTCCCGGACGGATGTCACATACGGACGCCGGGCCCGGACAGGGCACCGCGCTTCCAGCGTCGGGGCGTGAGCAGCAACCCGCGCGGGTAGTCCTCCCACATCCAACGGGCGAAGCTCCGGCGGGTCCAGTCGGTGCTGTCGACCAGACGCAGCGACACGCGCGACAGACGGGGACGCTGTATCACCGCAGCGACGCCCCGGGCGAAGCGCTGATCGACGGCAAGGTCACGAGCCACCCGACGTTCGTAGGCGTCGGTGACGATGCTCGGCGACGCGAACCCACCTCCGGCCACCACCGCCTGCGCGGCCCAGGCTCCGGTCTCGAGCGCCTGTGCGATGCCTTCACCAGTGAGCGGATCCCCAGCAGCCGCAGCGTCTCCGACGAACAGCACGCGTCCGGCGGTGAGGGGACGGCGGTCGAGCCGGGCGGGGATGGGCCAGGCCCGGTGGTCATCGAGCGGACGGGCGTCGCCCAGGATCGCCCGTACGACAGGGGTCGCGAGCAGCTCGGGCCAGAGCCGGGCCAGGTAGCGCGTCGTCACGCCGGGAAGCCGGTGCACCCCGAAGCCCACGTTGGCCAGACCGCCGGCCAACGGGAAGACCCAGAGGTAGCCAGGGAGCAGCTCCTCGATGAAGACGACATGCAGACGCGTGTCATGAAACCCTTGGAAATACTGGCGAAACGCGTGCATCTCACCGAGATACGGCGAGGTGGTGGCCGGCGACGGCACGTCGAGGCTCTTGCGCACGCTCGACCACATCCCGTCGGCGGCGACAAGGAACCGGGCTGCGATCTCGCGCCCGTCGGCCAGGTCGCTCACGACACGACCAGCTTCGTGGCGCACCCGGATGACACCACAGCCTTCGACGACCTCCGCCCCCTCGGCCCGGGCCCTGGCCACGAGGGCACCGTCGAGATCGCGACGGGTGACGGTTGCCGCGAACAGACCGTCGCCGGGAAGCGGGAGCACCACGCGTCGACCGTCGGGACCGGTCAGGACCGTCTCGCGGATCGGCATCCACGACGCCAGCCCCGTCGGCTCGAAACCCAGTGAGGCCAAGGTGCGCAAGGCTCCGACGGTGAGCCCGTCGCCGCAGGTCTTGTCGCGCGGGAAGGTGGCCTTGTCGAGGACCTGCACGCTCAGCCCGGCCCGACGGCCTTCGATCGCGGCGGCACAACCGGCCGGCCCGGCCCCCACCACCAGCAGATCGATCTGTTCGTTCACCCCGCCGGCCATGGGTCGACCGTAGCGGGCACGCCCGCCCGACCGGCAACGACTCCTGGGGCCTTGGGCCCTGGGTTACAGCGCTACAGGTACATTCCCGGCGCCGAGGACGCTGCGCCTTCGCCGGCGAGGCGCATGAGAATCTCGGTGCTCACCACGCCATCGGTGTGGAGCACGGCCAGCCGGACGAGCTCCCGGAGCTCAGCTCCCGTGCAGCCTTCGGTGACCGCGGCCACCCGCCGCACGTCGACCGAGGCCCGGACACCGGCGCCGAGCGGATCGAGGTACGTATTGAGGATCTTGCGGCGGCCTTCCTCGGTGGGCTTGGGCACCTCGAGGATCCGGTCGAACCGGGCCGCACGCTTGGCGGCATCGTCGATGGAGTCGACGGCATTCGTGGTGGCAACGGTGACGACGCCGCCGTGCGAGGTCATCGCCCCGTCGAGCGCCAGGAGGAACTCCTGGAGCAGCCCGCTCTGCGCGTGGGCCCGGTTCGGCACGATGAGATCGATGTCCTCGATGACCACGAGCGCCGGGGCGAGCCACTTCACCTCCTCGTAGATCATCCCGATGCAGTGGGTGACCGCCCGGGCCGAGCAGAAGACCACGGTGACGTCACCGGCGAGCTCGGCCGCCAGCACCTTGCAGATCCAGGTCTTGCCCGTCCCCGGAGGGCCGACGAGCAGCAGCCCCCGGTTGGTCCCCAGATCGGCCGCCTCGAGACGCTCCAGGTTGGCGAAGAGGCCGTGCACGTTGAGGTCGATCTCCTCCCAGAGCGCATCGGGGAGAACGAGCCGATGACGCTCGGCAGTCGGCGGCTTCGGAGCCCGGAACACCAGACCCCGGTTCATCTCGATCGTCGCCTCGAGCACCTTCCCACGGAAGGGGTTGTCGACGGTGCGAGCTCGTTCGAGGATCTCCTGCAGCACCGTGTAGCCCTGCTCGGCGTGGGCCCGGGCCGACCATACGGAGATCTGGCGATCGCCGTAGCGCTCCTCGAGCACGAGCACGACGGGCGCCTCGGTGATGGCTCCCGACGGAAACGCCGCCGCCATCGACGACGGGATCATCTCGACGTGCCCGTCGACCACGAGCCGTTCCCAGTGCGGCGGATCGTTGTCGTCGACCCCGCGGACGGCCACGCCCGACGGGGCGTGCTCGTGGGTGTGCAGGAGCCGGCCCAGCACCCGTCCGACGAGCTGGGTGGTGAGCGCCGAGAGATCTTCCGAGGCACACACCATCTCCACCGGGGCCACGCCACAGTGCTCGGCGGCGAACTCCCGGATCGGCACGGGCACGCTCGGCGACGAGCGCACCGACGAATCGAGGACGTGAGCAAGATGTTGGAACACCATCGCGACCGACGCCGGAACTCGCGACGGCGATGCGCCCGAGAGCTCCGACAGCGTGCCGTCGCCGAGATCCAACTGATCGCTGCTCATCATGCGCTGCCCGCTCGTCTGTGGGCCCGTCCGTGGGAACCGACGCCCGGTGAGAGGCGTGTCGCTGACGTCGACGATCGGACCGTACAACGCCACGGGCGACTGCGCTGCCAGGAAGTTCCCCAGTTTCCGGCAAACCGCGCCGCGAACTCGGGGAAGTCCCAAATCGTACAGTCGAAGCGATGGCCCGAGGGCCCCAGCATGCACGTAGGACCCGGCGTCGCCGTGCTCGCCCCGCCGCAGAAGGTGGACGGCCGGGCGTGGGGGTCGATCACCCGACGAGCTCGGCGATCGCCGCCCGGGTGCGGTCTCGATCGGCATCGGCGTCGGGGCCGACTCCGATCGGCGCGATGGCGATCTCGCTCACCCCGGCCCGGGCGTACTCGGCGAGACGGGAGACGAGGCGCTCCTGGTCTCCCCAGGCCACGACCCCGTCGAGCAGGACGTCGGTGAACCCGAGATCGGCCGGCTGGCCCCGCCCGATCGCCCCGGCCGATTCGAGCATGGCCCGGAACGCCGGGAGGCGCAAAGCCACACCCACCTCGGCCTCGGCGGCAGCACGGGCGTGCTCGCGGTCGGCGGTGAGGATCACCGGGACACAGGCCACCAGAGGCGGCGCAACCACGTTGGTGCGCTCGGCACCGGATGCCACGGCCGGCACCAGCACGTCGCCGACATACGACGCCGGTGTGAGCCAGGTGACGACACCACCGGCGAGCGCACCCCCGAGCGCGGCCAGCCGGGGGGAAAGCGCCCCGAGCACCAGTGCGACACGGAGCCTGGGCTCGACGGAGATCGCCCCGACCGACCCGTCCCAACGGGAGCCGTCGGGGGCCGAGATCGCCGAGCACAGCGCGCCGATGTGGTCGCGCACGTCGACGAGGCGGCGCATCGGACGCACGCCGTAAGCCTGCTCGACGAGGATCGGGTGGCCCATGCCCACGCCGAGACGGAAACGCCCGCGGGCGACGGCCTGGACGGTGAGCGCCTGCTGGGCGACGACCATCGGATGACGAACGGCCATCGGCACGACAGCGGTGCCCACACCGATCCGTTCGGTCGCCGCCGCGGACAGCGCAGCCAGCGTGAGCGCATCGGACGCCATCGTGGACGGGAACCATGCTCCGTGGAACCCGAGGCGCTCGGCGGCGACCGTTGCCACCACGGCCTCACGAGGATCGCGGACCTCGGTGACGAACACCGACAGCTTGGGAGCCATGTGCCTCTTCCCTCGGAGCTCGAAAGTCCCTAGACACGCGAACGGGTCACACTACCGGCGACGGCCGACTCCTCTGGGCGACCGTCAGCCCGACTCGACCGTCAGCCCGGCTCGACGGACCGGTTGAGCTCGAGCCTCAGGTACCAGGCGGCCGGTTCGGCATCAGCGTCGGGCTCGCCGGCGGTTCCCAGCGCCAGAAACCGGTCCTCGAGGGTGATCAGCGCGGTCGCTGACGACGACCCGAGGTCCCCCACGCCAAGCACTCCCTGGGGACGCCACACGTTGCCGTCGGCCGACCACCACGTGGCGAACACCGGTGGTCCATAGGTCGCGCCCTCCGGGTTGCTGCCCGAAGCACCGTCACCAGCGTCCTCGGGTCTCTCCGGGCCGGCGAACCCCACCGGGTCAGGGAATCCCGCCGGATCATCTGCAGGTTCGACGCGCTGGGTCTCGCCCACGGCCACGAAGCGCAGCCCGTCAGTGGTCTGTGCGGCTACGACCGAGACCAGCGACTGACGCCCGGGGCCGCCGAAGATTGCGGTGCCCTGTTCGATCGGGAGAATGGCGTTCCAGGTGATGCCGTTGCTCGAGGTCCACAGCGCGCCGTCGGTGTCGCCCACCCGTTCGCCGGCGATGCCAGTCATGTGGCCGGCCGCGAGGACCTGCTCGGACGTGACCATCACCGAGCGCAGCTCACCGATCGGGAGATGATCGAGGCTCGCTCCGGAAGGCAACGTGGCGAGCGGGACCGATCCGGCGACGTTCGTGGCCCGCGCCCAGGCGGTTCCATCGTTCGACACCCAGGCTGCGGGATGGTGCACCCCGTCGGTTCCCGATTCCCAGCCCACGGCCACCACGCCGTCGGGGAAGGTGGTGACGGCGAGCATCCGTCGCTCCCCGGGGCCTCCGAACGCATCCGACTCGACCCGTCGCCACGCCCGCCCGTCAGACGAGACCCATGCCGCCGCCTCGCCCTGGAAGAGCCCCGTTCGGGTCCAGCCCACCGCGACCATGCCGTCGTCGACGGGAGTCACGGCCTCCATCACCTGCGCTCCGGGCCCGCCGAGATCGTCGACGTCGTGGCCGACGCGCTGCCAGTCGACACCGGTGGCGGAGATCCAGACCGCGGCGTCGGACTCTGCCGGCTCACTTCCGTCGACGGGCGCGTTCACCCCGGTCACGAGCGTGTCGAGACCGACCACCACGAACCCGCTGTGCGCTCCACCGGTGGGCCAGGCCGCGACCCCGCGGGCGCCCTGGGTACCGGGACCGCCGAGGGCACCGTCGCCATCGGGGACCCGGGCCCACTCGGCCCCGTCGATCGAGCCCCACACGGCGACGTCGGTGCTTCCGTCGTGGTCGATCTCGTCACCCACGGCGATCACGCCGACCGGGCCCACTGCCACAGCGAGGGGTCGAGAGGCTCCCGTGCCCGCGAGCACGGACCCGTCCGCGGCCGGGTCGCTGTTCTCGAGCGGCGACCAGTAGGCCGCCATGCCGCCGATCTCCTTGGCCACACCGCTCTCGGGCGCGGTGACCCGGTACTGATACGTGCCGTAGATCACAGCAGCCAGCAGGAGGATCATCCACGCGGGAGGACGCCAGTGCACACCACTCACGTCGGCCCGAACCAGGCAGACTTGAGCCCGCCCCGACGACGCCGCCGGCGTCTCCGCTCAGATTCGGAGCGCTTGGGCCCGGAGGTCGATCAACTCTGGACCGCCACCCGAGAGCAGGGTCCCGGCGAGCAGTGGACGCCCGAGCAACGCGTCGATCACGTCGGCCGGCTGGGCCTCGGCAAAGAAGTACCCTTGGCCCACGTCGCAGCCCAGGGTCCGCAGCTCGGCCACCTGGAAGGCCGTTTCGACGCCTTCGGCCACCGCGGTGAGCCCGAGCGAGTGGGCCAGCCCGATGACTGCGGCGACGATGGCCGTGTCGTCGGACTCCCGCCCGAGACCGTCGACGAAGGTGCGGTCGATCTTGAGCACGTCGACCGGGAACCGCTTCAGATACACGAGCGACGAGTACCCGGTGCCGAAGTCGTCGACGCCGAGGCGCACCCCGAGATCGCGCAGCGACTCGAGGGTTTCGATGGTCGCGGCGGCGTCGCCCATCAGGACGCTCTCGGTGATCTCCAGGCAGATGGAGCCGGGTTGGGCGCCGGTTTCGACCAAGGCGTCGGCCAACGAGTCACGCAGCCCCGGATGCGAGAGCTGGCGAGCGGAGAGGTTGACCCACACGGCCGGCACCTCGTTGGGATGGCCGTTGGCCGCGGCGGCCGTCCGCCACCGCTCGGCCTGGCGGCACGCCTCGTGCAACACCCACGCCCCGATGGGCACGATGAGCCCGGTCTCCTCGGCGACGCTGATGAAGTGCCCGGGCTTGAGGACGCCCCGATCGGCGTGCTTCCAGCGCAGCAGCGCCTCGATGCCCACGATCCGTCCGGTGCGGAGGTCGACCTCGGGCTGGTAGACGAGCTCGAACTCGCCGCGCGCCAAGGCTCGGTGCAGCGCGCTCTCCATGGAGAGCCGTTCGACGACGGAATGGCGCACGCGCTCGTCGAACACCTCGTAGCGGGCACGTCCGCGCTCCTTGGCCCGGTACATCGCCGCATCGGCGTCGCGCACGAGGGTCTCGGGGTCGACGTCGAGCTCGGAACTGAGCGCGATCCCGATGCTGGTGTTGACGAAGACCTCCGAGCCGTGCAGCTCGAACGGTTCCGAGATGGCCTCCCCGATCCGCTCGGCGACGTTCGTGGCCTGTTCCTCGTCGACGACGTCCTCGAGCAGCACGGTGAACTCGTCACCACCGAAGCGGGCCACGGTGTCGAGCGGGCGCACCACGGTTCGCAAGCGCTGCGCTACCTCGTTGAGAAGATCGTCGCCTGCGCCGTGACCGAGGCTGTCGTTGACCACCTTGAACCGGTCGAGATCGAGGAAGAGCACGGCCACGCCCAGCGCCGAGCGTTGCGTCCGCTTGAGCGCGTGCTCGAGCCGGTCGAGGAACAGCGCCCGGTTGGGGAGCCCGGTCAGCGGATCGTGCAGCGCTTGGTGCTCGAGCCGTTCGGCGGCCTCGCGTTGTTCGGTGACGTCCATCACCTGGACCGTGGAGTACAGCAGGCAACCGTCGGCATCGCGTACGGCAGCCGAGGTGTGGATGGCCCACACGATCCGGCCGTCCTCGCGCAGATAGCGGGTCTCGGCCCGGTGCAGCGCCAGGCTCCCGTCGGCGATCCGGGCGAGGGCGTCGCCGATGACGGCCCGGTCGTCGGGATGCACGAGGTCGGCGGCCCGAGCCGCCAGGAGGCTGGCCTCGGTGTGGCCGAGCATGTCGCCCAGCGCCTGGTTGACCCGGAGGTAGCAACCATCGGGGGCGACGAGCGCCATGCCGATCGGAGCGCCATCGAACGCCGATCGGAACCGTTCCTCCGACTCTCGCAGCACCGCCTCGGAGTCGATGCGCTCAGAGATGTCGCGCACATTGAGGACATAGCCCTGGATCACCGTGTCGTCGAGCATGTTCGAGCTGATGACCTCGACCCAGTGGTAGAGCCCGTCGACGGCCCGGATCCGTACCCGCTGCGGCTCGCGCTCATGCACCTCGGCGCTCAGCGCCCCCAAGCCCGCAGTGACCTCGCCGAGATCGTCAGGATGCACGAACGACGACACCGTCTGGCCAACCGGGGACTCCAGCTCGTAGCCCAGCATGCGGGTCACGGCCTCACTCACGTAGGTGACGAGACCCTCGCCCGAGACGACCGCGATGATGTCGACCGAACTCCCCACCAGACCGGCGAAACGCTGCTCGGCCCCTTCGAGCGCGGCCACGGCCCGCACCAACCGTCTGCGGGCCCGGAGCACGAAGAACAGGACGAGGAACGCCAACACGAGCACCGACTGCGACGCCAGAACGATCCGAGTCGTGGTCGCGCTCTGCGATCCGACAGCGAGCAGCACCCCACCGAGCGAGGCCAAGGCCCCGATCATCAGAGCGGCCCGGAATTCGCGATCCTGCCGTACGAGATCCTCACGATCGAGCGCCATCTGGCGCCACCCTAGAACGCCCGGAAGGGTCCATCGATGCTTTCCCCTTGGGGCGCCTGGAATACCTCGTACGGTGACGGGTCCGCTACGCGCTCGCGAGCCGCTCTCAGGCCGCTCGGGACGACCCTGCTGGGGCCCTGGTGTGGCCCTGGCTCCGCGAACCCGCTGCCGGAGCGGCAGTAGCGTTCGGGTCGATGGCTATCGACGAAACGCTGCTTAACCAGGCCAAGGCCGCCAAGGGGTTCATGCCCGACGACGAGGGGCTCGCCCTGTACGACGCCGCCGTCGAGGGCGCGGCAATCGGTCCCCTGCTCGAGGTGGGGACGTACTGCGGCAAGTCGGCGGTGTACCTCGGCGGCGCCGCTCGGGCATCGGGGACGGTTGCATTCACCGTCGACCATCATCGGGGCAGCGAGGAAAACCAGGCCGGCTGGGACTTCCACGACCCCACCGTGGTCGATCCCCGGACGGGCCGCATGGACACGCTGCCGTTCTTTCGCCGCACGATCGAAGACGCCGCCCTCGAAGACGTCGTGATTGCGGTCATCGGCCATTCGACGACCGTCGCCCGCTGGTGGGGACGCCCCTTGGGGCTCCTGTTCATCGACGGTGGTCATGCCGAGGACGTCGCCCAGGCCGACCTGGCCGCCTGGGCACCCCATCTCGCGGCCGGCGGCGTGCTGGCCATCCACGACGTCTTCGAGGACCCGGCCGACGGCGGCCAAGCCCCCTTCCACGTCTGGCAGACGGCCATGGCCACCGGCGACTACCACGATTGGCGCCGCACCGGCTCCCTCCGCTGCCTCAAACGCCTGGGTGCCGGCTGACCACTCGATCAGGAGTGAGAAGTACCTGCTGGAGGGGGCACAACTCACTCTTGGTCGGGAAGGCGGGCTGTGCGGGAGGTGCGGCGGTGTGACCGACTACGACGGCAGGGCGTCGCCGCGGAAGAGGCTGGCGGTGGGTGATGACGGGGAATCGAGGGCGTCGGCGGCGAGGATGATCGCGGCCGAGGTCCACGTGGACTTGCGGTCGGGCCAGTAGACGTCGTCGGGGAAGACCCAGCCCTCCCAGTAGGCGCCGTCGTCGGCACGGAGGAACTGCACGGCGTCGAACACCGCACGGGCATGGGTCCGATCGCCCACGGCGAGCAAGGCCAGCACCAGCTCGCACGACTCGGCCGCGGTCACCCACGGACGGTCGTGGACGCAGCGGACGCCCATCCCCGGCTCGAGGAACATCTCCCAGCGCTCACCCAGACGCCGCACGGCTTCGGGGCCTCGAAGCGCGCCGCCGAGGATCGGGTAGTACCAGTCCATGGCCCACCGCTCACGGGAGCCGAACGCCTCGGGACGGTGCACAAGCGCGTCGCGCAACCGGCGCAACGCGCTCAGCCAGAGCGGCCGCTCGTGGCCCAGCGCCGAGGCGATGGCCAGGGCGCAGCCGAGGCTCATGTGGATCGACGACGACCCCGTGAGCAACGCTTCTTCCCAGGGACGGCCGTCGGCGTGGCGGGCCCACCAGACGGCCCCGCTCGGAGCCTGCAGCCCGATGACGAACTCGATGGCGGCGTCGACCATGGGCCACATCTCGGCGAGGAACGCCCGATCACCCGTCTCCAGGTGATGCTGCCAGACCCCGACGGCCACGTAGGCGCAGATGTTGGTGTCGACGTTGGGGTCTTTCACGGTGAGCCCGTCGGCGTGGTAGTAGCTCGCCCAGCTCCCGTCGGACCGTTGCGTGGAGCGCAGCCAGTCGTAGGCCCGCTCGGCTTCACGGTGCAGCCCACCCACGGTGAGGGCCATGGCCGATTCGACGTGGTTCCACGGGTCGACGTGGTCGTCGGGGCACCACAGCACCGCACCGGACGGGAGCTGCACCGTGGCGATGGCTTCCACGGTCTCCTTACGCTGCACCCGGCTGAGCGCCGGCTCCATCGGGATCGCGTCGTGATGGGTCATGAGGCCTCGGGCTTCTGCGCGTAGATCACGAGGCTCTTGCCCATGATCGGGGTGAGCACACGATCGGCCCATCGGGTGGAGCGAGGTGATTCGACGATGTCGCGCACGAGCATCCGGTGGTACCACCGCAACAGCCGCGAACCCTCGTGCTCGGGGTTCTTGCGCACCCCGTCGATGCAACGCAGCCACCAGTAGGCCGAGTGCAGACCGTGGGCGTGATGGTGCCCGACGAGGCTGAGCCCGGCCTCGCGCAGCTTGGTCTCGAGATTCGGCCGCTTGTAGATGCGGATGTGGCCGCCCGGGCTGTCGTAGTAGTCGTTCGAGAGCGTCCAGCAGACGAGCTCCGGGAACCAGCGAGGAACCGTGACGCCGATGGTTCCGCCGGGCGCGAGCACCCGGGCCAGGTCGGCCAACGCCCCCCGGTCGTCGAAGACATGTTCGAGCACCTCGGAGACCACCACCCGGGTGAAGGCACCATCGGGGAACGGCAGCCGCAGCGCGTCGCCCATCGTCACGAGCCACTCGGGCGCCACCGCCGACGACGAGCTCGCCCGAGCTTCCTCGGCCATCGCGGCCAGGATCGCGCCGGCGTCCTTCAAGCCGGCATCGTCGCGGTCGAGCGCAACCACGTCGGCACCGCGGCGGTACATCTCGAACGCATGACGACCGGCGCCACAGCCCACGTCGAGCACGCGTTCGCCCGGAGCGAGCCCGAGGACATCGAAATCAACGGTCAACACGGCTACCAGCGTCCGTCGAGAATCTCGTGGTACAGCTGCGCCGTCTGCTCGGCCGTGGCCTGCCAGGTGAACCGGTCGAGCACACGAACCTGTCCGGCGGCGCCGATACGGGCCCGCAGATCGGCGTCGCCCAAGGCCCGCAGGATCATCTGGGCCAAGGCGTCGGGATCGCCGGGCGGCACGAGCAGGCAGGTCTCGCCACTGGTGCCGGCCACTTCGGGCAGCGCGCCCCCGGTGGTCGCGACGAGCGGCACGCCACAGGCCATGGCCTCCACGGCCGGGAGCGAGAAGCCCTCGTACAGCGATGGCACGACGGCCACCTCGGCCTCGGCGTAGAGCTGGCGCAGACGGGCGTCGTCGATTCCCTTCTCGAAGCGCACGGCGTCGCGCAACCCGAGGCGCTCGATGGTGGCGCTGACCCGAGCGCGAGGCGATCCGATCACCTGCAGGTGGGCGTCGGAGCGCTCGGCGCGCACCTTGGCCAAGGCCTCGAGCAGAGGCACGAGCCCCTTGAGCGGGATGTCGCTCGAGGTGGTGACCATCAGCCGGCCGGGCACACGCTCGACCCCGGGCTCGGGGTGGAAGATCTCGGTGTCGACGCCCACCGCAACCACCCGCAGGCGCTCGGGGCTGGCGTCGAGGTCACGCACGATGTCGCGGCGCGACGACTCGGAGACGGTGACCATGTACGGCAGCTTGCGCACCACCCGGATCTGCGGTCCCAGGAAGGCGTACCAGCGCTTCTGGACCATGCGCTTCCAGCGGGTCGGGGCCGCGGCCATGTCGAGGTCGCGGTCTTTGGTGATCGGATGGTGCACGGTCGCCAGCACCGTGTGGCCGTCGTCGATCATCCCGAGCACGCCCGGGCCGAGACACTGGTTGTCGTGCACGATGTCGAAGTCGCCGACCCGATCCTTCAGGAGCTTGCGGACCCGCCAGCTCCAGGTGATCGGCTCGGGGAACATGCCCGTCGAGAACAGGGCCACCTCGGCGATGTCGTAACGGCTCTTGTACTCCCAGATCGCGGGGAGCCGGAACGGATGGGGCTCGGCGTAGAGGTCGAGCCCCGGCACCTTGACGAGCTCGACATCGTCGTCGAGGTGGGGGTAGGGCTCGCCCGAGAACACCGTGACCTGATGGCCCATGGCCGTGAGCTCGCGGGCCATGTACCTCGTGTAGACCCCCTGGCCACCCGAGAGGGGGTTCCCGCGATAGGTGAGCCAGGCGATGCGTAACGGCCGCTCGACGGCGACAGGCTCGACGGCGTGCGCGTGGACGGGCCCGGTGGGAACGGCTTCACGTTGAGGCATGGAATTAATGAGGGTATGGCCCCGTCACCCGGCTTCACCACTCAGTTCCGTACCCCTGGCTTCGATCAGTCCGCTGCGACGAGCGTGGGGTGAGAGGGGTTCACGACGCCTGACTCGCAGACAGAGCCCGCTTCCGGGGCTTCGCTGGCGTCGGTGTACTCGTCGACGAAGGCCGCGACCGCAGGATCGGAGCCGCCGGGGATGTCGAGCTGAACCCCCCAGGCACTGGCGACGACGGGAGCGCGCAGGCCCTCCACCGGGCTCACCATGACCTTCTCGTCGTCGGCGATCGCTTCGAGCGCGGCGAGGTCGGCGGCCGGGAGGCTGCGCTGGTACGCGATCCACACCACGCCGTGCTCGAGGCTGTGGACGGCGGCCTCGGTCGGGATGGCGCTCGCGTAGAACCCACAATCGGCCCAACCCGGCTGGAACCAGTGCGTCCCCCACACCGGTGGGCTCCCGTAGGCCTCGGCCGGGTACTCGACCGTCTCGCCGATCTCGACGTGGACGTAGTCGCCCGTCGGGAACACCACGACCCCGGCCAGCAGATCGACGCCGGGGCTGGTGGAGCTGGCGCTGCTGCCAGCATCATCGTCGTCGTCTCCGCTGCAGGCCGTCGCTCCCAGCGTGAGCACGATGGCCACCGCGACGGCGACAAGGTCGCGTTTCCGAGCGCTGTGCATGGCCCGGGATGCTATGCGCTCATCCCACCCTCTCATCCCACCCTCTCATCCCAGGCAGGCCGGACGGTCGCCACTCGCTCGAGCGCAGTCACTCCTCCTCGAGGTCCTCGTAGCTTCCGTGAACCGGAGATCCGTGGTGGTTCACCATCAACCAGCGCCCGTCCTCACGTACGAAGACGTTGGTGGCCGCCACCGTGGAGCCGGCGCTGGGCTCGACAGCCTCACCATCGGGCTCACCCCGATACGCCTGGAGGATGCTCTCGTCGACGGTCACCCAGCCGACGTCGCCGGTCACGTGAATCCGATCGTTGGTGAGGAAGAACTGTATGTACGGCGTGCCCCGGAAGATGGCCTCGAGAGACGCCGCGACCTTGGCCCAACCGTGCAGGGTCGGCCATCCGGGGTGGGTGATGCTCGCCCGCTCCGAGCGGTCCCACACCTCAGCCATCACGTCGAGATCACGGGTCTCGAAGGCGCTGTAGAACGCCTGATTCGCGGCGGCGACAGCGGCGATGTCGGACGGGGGCGGGGGCGTGGAGGGCACCCCTGCATCGTGGCATACGCTCCAGGGGTCCCAGACGCTCGAAGCACAGTGGCGCGCGATTCCGAGGGAGGTGCCCGTGATGGCCGACAACCTGATCTTCGTGTCTCGTATCACCCGCCTCGCCCTCATCGACCTCGATGACACGCCCCTCGGCCGCATCGAGGACGTGATCCTGCTCCCCCACCACGACGACGAGGCGCCGTGGGTCGTGGGCTTCGTGGCCCGGGTGCAGCGCCGGCGGATCTTCGTGAACGCCAACCGGATCGCCAGCCTCGACGCACATGGTGTGCAGCTGCGCAGCGCGTCGGTGAACCTGCGTCGCTTCGAGCAGCGACCCGGGGAGATCCTCACCTCGGGGCTGCTCAGCGGCCGCCGCGTCGGCGATCTGCTGCTGCGCGACATCGGCCTGCGACGAGTCTCGGGTGTCTATCCGGGTTGGGAGGTGGCCGAGCTCATCGTCGGAGGCGGCGGGCCCATCCCGCTCCGGCGCCGTCCCGTCCGGACGCTGTCGTGGACCTTGGCTCCCGACCTGTTCGACATCGGCCAGACGGCACGCGAGGCCGCAGCGCTCACCGACCTGCACCCGTCCGAGGGCGCCAAGCGACTCCGGGCGCTGCCCAAGCACCGTCGCCAGGAGTTGGTCCGGGCCATGGAGGAGGAAGACCTGGCGCACCTCCTGGAGGAGCTGCCCGAGCCCGAGCAGGTACAGCTCCTCGCGGCGCTCGATCTGGCGCAAGCCGTCGGGGTGCTCGAGGCCATGGCTCCCGACGATGCCGCCGACCTGCTCGCCGAGCTCCCGAGCGACGAGCGCACCGAGCTGCTCGAAGCCATGGACGAAGACGAAGCCGAGTCGCTGCAACGGTTGCTGGCTCACGGCCAACACACCGCGGGCGGCTTGATGAACCCCGAGCCGGTGATCGTGGTCGCTGGCGCGCCCGTCGCCGAAGCGCTGGCCAAGCTCCGCGATCGTGATCTGGCTGCTCCGCTCGCGACCCAGGTGTTCGTGGTCGAGCCGCCCATCGAGACGCCCACCGGACGGTTCCTGGGTTTCGTGGGTTTCCAGCGGCTGTTGCGCGAACCCCCGTCCCTCACCGTCGGCCAGTGCCTCGAGGATGACGACGACGCGATCTCGGTGGCCCCGGAGATGCCCGAGACCGCCGTGGCCGAGCGGCTGGCCGAGTACAACCTGCTCGCCGTTCCGGTGTGTGACGACCGGGGACGGTTGCTCGGCGCGGTCACCGTCGACGACGTGCTCGACCGCACGCTGCCCGTCGGATGGCGGAGCCGGCGGCGATGAGGGCGATGAAGGCGCGCCGTCGCAGCAATCGGCGCGACCGTCTGTCGAAGCCGCTGCTGCGACGCGGCTTCGGGGTCCACTACGACCCCGAAGCGTTCGGCAAGTTCTCGGAAGGCATCGCCCGGCTGCTGGGGACGGGGCGTTACCTCGCCGCGCAGACGGTTCTGGTGATCGTGTGGATCGGGTTCAACGTTGCCGCGGTTGCGTTGCGGTTCGACAAGTACCCCTTCATCCTCTTGAACCTGGCGTTCTCGACGCAGGCCGCCTATGCCGCGCCGCTGATCCTGCTGGCCCAGAACCGCCAGGCCGAGCGCGACAAGATCCAGCTCGAGAACGACCGGTCGGTGAACACGCGCACCCAGGCCGACACCGAGTACCTCGCCCGCGAGATGGCGTCGATCCGCATCCAGCTCTCGGACGTGGTGACAACCGAGGATCTCGCCGACGCCATCGACCGGGTCACCGACGCCATCGAACGGCTCGAACGTCGCTTCCCGGCCGAGGTTCCCGACGCTGCGACTGTGCCGGGGATGGCAGGCGACGGCTCAGCCGGCTCGTAGCTCGGCGATCACCTGCGCCACGGTGTCGGGATCGCGCTGCCCGAGGAAGATCGTCGTGCGGTCGACCGTGTCGCCGTGGCGTTCGATGATCGCCCGGGCCAGGCGCTCGGTCGTGGCCCGCACCGCGAAGACGTCGAGGATCTCGTCAGTGATGAGCGTCCCCATGTCGTCCCAGCGACCCTGCTTCGACAGCCCGTTGAGCTCGTCGGCCAGGGCGCCCCAACCGTGGATGTCGAGCACGGGGCGATAGGCCGGGGTCGAGCCGTAGAACGCGATCTGCTTGCGGGTGGCGTCGGCGTTGTTCTCCATCCCAGCGTCGTCGGCGCCGGTGACCACGAAGCCCGGAAGCACGATCTCGACGTCGGCCCGGGTGCGGCCGGCCCGGGCCAGGCCCCGATCGAGCGCCGGCAGCGTGACCTCACGGAGGTAGCGCTCGTTGGTGAACGCGTGGAGCAGGAGCCCGTCGGCCACCTCACCGGCCACCTCGGTCATCAGCTCGCCCACCGCTGCCAGCCAGACCCGGGGCGGGCCATGGGGTGACGGCGGCGGCGTGAACATGGGCGTCATCAACGTGTGGGTGTAGTACTCGCCTCGGAAGGCCAACGGGGCGCCGTCGTTCCACGTGGCCCAGATGGCTCGCATGGCGAGGATGAGCTCGCGCATCCTCGCCGCCGGATGCGACCACGGCATCGAGAAGCGCTTGGTGACGTGGGGCTTGATCTGCGAGCCCAACCCCAACACCATACGTCCCTTGGAAAAGCGCTGAAGATCGTGCGCTGTCTGGGCCAGCGTCATGGGATTGCGGGCGAACGCCACGGCGATCGATGTGATCAGATCGACCCGCGTGCTGTGCTCGGCCGCGACGGCCAACGGGAGGAACGGGTCGGCGTTCACCTCGGCCGTGATCACCCCGTCGTAGCCGAGCGCCTCGAGCTCGCGTACCCGCGTCGCCGCCCCGGCCAGATCCCCCACCGCCGCGTCGATCTTCATGGACGTGCACCCTACCGACGATGCGCAGGGTCCGGCGCTACCCTCGCGCCATGCGTACTGGTGAGCTCGTCGACGATTTTGAGGCGACCGACCAGCATGGAGCGTCGGTTCGACTCTCCCAGCTGGTGGCCGACGGCCCGATCGTCTTGTTCTTCTACCCCAAGGCCATGACCCCTGGCTGAACTCGCGAGAGCTGCCATTTCCGCGACCTGGCCGCTGAGTTCTCCGAACTCGGTGCCCGGCCCGTGGGAATCAGCGCCGATCCGGTGGATCGGCAACGCGAGTTCGACACCAAGAACAACCTGGCCTTCCCGTTGTTGTCCGATCCCAGCCGGATGGTCGCTGCGCAGTTCGGCGTGAAGCGCATGGGGCCACTGCCGAGCAAGCGGGCCACGTTCGTGATCGGGAGCGATCGCCGTCTGCTGGCGGCGATCACCAGTGAGACCAGCATGAACAAGCACGCCGACGACGCCCTCGAGGCCCTCCGCTCCGCCGCTCCCTGAAAGCCGGTCGCCCTGGAGTGTCGTAGGGCGCTGGTATGGTCCGCGGGTGCCTCTTCCGTTGCCCGTGAGCCTCTCGCCCAGCAAGGTCAGCGCGTTCCAGGACTGCCCGATGGCGTTCCGGTTCTCGGCCATCGACCGCATCCCGCAGCCGCCCACCCCGGCCACGACCAAGGGCACCCTGGTGCACCGGGCCCTCGAGCTGCTCATGCTGCGCTCGGCGCCCGAACGCACCCCCGAGAACGCGGCCGTCGACCTGGCCACGGCCCGGCGCGAGATCTCGCTGCACGCCGACTTCCTCCTGCTCGGCCTCGACGACGCACAGGCTTCCTCGTTCTTCGCAGGCGCCGAAACCTTGCTGGAGCGCTATTTCAGCCTTGAGGACCCCACGACCGTCCGCCCCATCGGGCTGGAGGTGATGGTCTCCACGGCGTTGCCAACGGTCGACGGACGCGTCGCCGTCGGCGCGGGCGAGGTCCCCGTGGTGTTGCGGGGGATCATCGACCGGCTGGAGCTCGACGACGACGGCGAGCTCGTCGTCACCGATTACAAGACCGGCGCCGTGCCCGGGATGGGCTTCGAGCAGTCGCGGATGGCCGGGGTCAACATCTATGCGCTCCTGGTCGAGCGCGTCGTGGGCCGACGGCCGGTGCGGGTGCAGCTGTTGTATCTCTCCAAGCCCGAGGCCATCATCGCCTACCCCACCGAGCAGAAGGTCCGCGCCGTCGAGAAGCGCACCGCGGCGCTGTGGAGCGCGGTCGAGCGGGCGTGTGACCGCGACGATTTCCGTCCTCGGCCCGGCAAGCTCTGCGACTACTGCGCGTACAAGCCCTACTGCCCGGCGTGGGGCGGCGATCCCGCCCAGGCCATCGAGCTCCGAGATCTTCTGAAGGCTCGCCAACTGTCGAGCGTGGGGGGCGACGCCCCCGGGCTTGCCGGCGAGACACCTGTCGGCGTCGGCGTCGGCTGAGCCGGCGACCACCGTGTCCGACACTCCCTCCGCCGTTTCCGGTCGCGTGCAGAGCGTCGACGCCGCTGTCGACGGCTGGGTCGACGCCCACCGCTCCCCGGCGCTCGATCGGGTCTTCTTCACGCTCTCGGCCGCAGCCGATCACAGCATCCTGTGGCACACCATCGGCGCCGTGCGGGGCGCGTGCCAGCCCCGGTTCGCTCGCCGCACGGTTGAGCTCGCTGCGATACTCGGCGTCGAGTCGTTCGTCACCAACGTCGTGGTGAAGTCGGCCTTCAAGCGGGTGCGGCCCGACGACCGTCACGCCGGCGAGCCGCTTCCCTACGGCGTGCGCCGCCCCATCACGAGCTCGTTCCCTTCGGGGCATGCCGCCGCCGCCATGACCGCCGCGGCGGTGCTCTCGCTCGACGATCGTCGCCGGGCCCCCCTGTACTACGGCCTCGGCGCCCTGGTGGCCGGGAGCCGCGTGTACGTGCGCCTCCACCATGCCTCCGATGTCGCCGGCGGCCTCGTGTGGGGCGTGGTGCTGGGCCGAGCCGCCCGCCGGGTGTTGCGCCGCCAGGCCTGAACCCGTCCGCCAGCGCCCATCAGGAGGAGCCCGCCGGGGCGTGCGCTCCCTCTCTGCCGTCACCGGAGTACCTCGACCGACGCGTCATGTCCGGGTGAACCCGCCATCCGGCCGTCGAAGGTGAGCAGCGGAGCACCGAGAACCTCGGCCAGAACGAGGTACACCGCGTCGTACGCCGTGACGTTGGCGCGCAGCTCCCAGACCCGGCGGAGAAAGGGCTCGTGCTCGTATCGAGCGATGTCGAGCGCGGCGAGGTCGTCGAGCGAATCGTGAGCGCATTCAGGACTGATCGACCCGGCCGCCACGAAACGCCGTAGGACCTGCGCGACCTCCACGGACAGCAGGTGCGGGGCATGAAGCGATTCCGCCCGGTCGGAGATGCGGGCGCTGACGAGAGCTCCGCCTCGCGTGTTCAGGAGCAACTCGATGACCGCCGACGCGTCGAGGACGATCAACGAGCGTCACGCTCGGCTCGGACGGCCTCGGCCGGCGAGGACGGGAGCCGACTCGGCGGGCGCGCCGCGATCCTGGCCAGGATCTCCTCTCGAGTCGGACGCTCCGCCGCCCTGCGCAATTCGGCGAGCGCATACTCCGACAGCGACTGGCCGGCCAGCGCGGCCCGCGACTTGAGAGTCCGGTGCACGTGATCAGGAACGTTGCGTATCTGGAGCAGTTTCATGCAAACACGATACTTGCATGCACTTCACATCAGCACGTCAGCCGCTGCACAGCCGCGCGTCAGGCAGATTCCACTCAGCCCGATGGCCACGTGAACGGGCACACGGCGTACGTGCCGGCTGGCACCTACGCTCAGATCCACACGCGGGGAGACCGGATGGGTGAGCGGCTGAACGGGGTCGAGGCACTGATGTGGGCGGCCGAGGCCGACCCCATGCTGCGCTCCGACTTCCTGGCGGTGTCGATGCTCGACCGGGCGCCCGATGCCGAGCGCATGCTTGCTCGGATCGACCGGGTCGCCGAGGCCATTCCCCGGCTGCGGCAACGAGTCGTGACCTCCCGTCTGCCCGGTGTGACGCCGGAGTGGGGTGAGGTCGACGGTTTCTCCGTGGCGGATCACATCACGACTGTCGCTGCGACCGGCCGGGCCAGCGCCCGTCGGCTGCTCGACCTGGCGACCGAGATCGGCGACGAGCCGCTCGATCGCACCCGACCCATGTGGCGTATGACGATCGTGACCGGGCTCCCCCAGGGCCGGGCCATGATGGTGCACCATCTCGACCATGTTGTGGCCGACGGGATGGGCGCCGTGCACCTCGCGCTGGCGATGCTCGACCTGGAGCGTGATCCCCCCGAGCCTCCCGGAAACCCCCGCCGCGAGCGCGGTCCCGACGTTCCCCGAAGTCCCCGAGGCGATCCTCCCAGCGCTGTGCACGCCTCCAAGGGAATGCGTGACGTGATGCGCGACGCACTGGCCCAGACGATCACCGTGCAACGCAAGATCGCCGAACGCAGCCTCGAAGCGACGATCGCCGCGTTGCGTGATCCCGAACGGGCCGCGGTGACCGTGCGTTCGGTCCGCTCACAGCTCCTGATGCGCGACCCGGCTCGGTCGCCCGTGATGACGGCGAGGTCGGGCGTGCGCCACCTCGATTCGGTGACCTTCCCACTCGCCGCGGCCAAGGCCTCGGCTCGGGTCCTCGACGGCACGCTGAACGACTGGTTCATCACCGGGCTCACCGGGGCCTTGGCCCGGTACCACGTCGCGCTCGACGGGCCGTGCGACGAGCTGCGCATGGCCATGCCGGTCAGCCTGCGCGACGCGGGCCACGACGGCGTCGCCGGGAACCAGTGGACCAACGCCCGAGTGCTCGTCCCCCTCACACCCGCCGACCCCCGGGCTCGGCATGCCGAGATCAAGGAACGTCTGGCGGCGGTTCGCAGGGAGCCGGCACTGGCGCTCACCGAGGAGCTGGCCGAGCTGGCCGCCCGGGTGCCTGGACCCGTGCTCAGACGAGCGGCCCGTCAGCAGGTGGCCACCGTCGACTTCGCGGCGTCCAACGTGCCCGGTCCGCCGATGGCCGTGTACTTCGCCGGCAGCCGTCTCGACGCCACCTGCCCCATGGGCCCCTTGGGAGGCAGCGCCCTCAACGTGTCGCTCACGTCGTACGGTGATCGGATCGATCTGGGCATCGTCACTGACGCCGCGGCGGTCGTCGATCCGGCCTGCCTGCTCCGCAACCTCCGCTCGTCGTTCCGCCAGCTGCTCGCCCTCGGATGACACCGGGTTCTCCGTGATGCCCATAAACAGGATGATCATCTAACGATATGGTCGACCTCGATGGCCTTCCCGATCTCGATCCCGCCACGATCGATCCCGATCCGATCGCGCAGTTCGACGCCTGGTTGCGCGAGGCCCGCGACACACAACCCCGGTGGGCCGACGCCATGGTGCTGGCGACCGTGGGGGCCGACGGCGCACCGTCCGCCCGGGCCGTGCTGCTACGAGGTCACGATGCCGACGGGTTCCGGTTCCACACCAACCGTGATTCGCACAAGGGTCGCGATCTTGCCGCGAACCCCAAGGCGGCACTGGTGTTCCTCTGGTGGGCGGTCGAGCGGCAGGTGCGGGTGGAGGGCGTCGTCGAGCGTCTGAGCGACGCCGAATCAGACGCTTATTGGGCCTCCCGCCCGCGAGGGAGCCAGGCCTCGGCGTGGGCCTCTCCCCAGAGCAACGTGGTGGCCGAGCGGCGTGCGCTCGACGGGGCGGCGGCGGAGATCGAGGCCCGGTTCGGCAACGATCCGATACCCCGTCCGGCGCACTGGGGCGGATTCCTACTGCGTCACACCAGCGTCGAGCTCTGGCAGGGCCGCTCATCCAGGCTGCACGACCGGGTGCGCTATCGCCCGGCCGCCGCGCCCGAGGGCTGCACGACGGGCCTGCCCATCCGCACGTGGATCACCGAGCGCCTGGCGCCCTGAACCCCGCGTGCTCGTCGCCACGGTTCTCGCGCTCGCCGCCGCCGTCCTGCACGCCGGCTGGAACCTGTCGGTCAAGACGAGCGCCGACCGGTTTCTCGCATTGTGGGGGCAGTTCGTCGTGGGCGGCGCCATCGGCGCGGTCGGGCTCCTCGTGTTGGCGATCACGACCGGCGACACCGTGGCAGCCGCCGCCCTGCCCTGGGCTGCGCTGTCGGCGCTGGCTCATCTCCCGTATGTCGTGCTCCTCGCCTCGGCCTACGACCACGGCGACTTCTCGCTCGTGTACCCGATCGGACGAGGCGCCGGCGCGCTCGGCGCCGCGCTCGGCGGAGCCGCTCTGCTCGACGATCGGCTCTCGCCCGGCGGATGGACGGCCGTCGTCGTGGTCGGTATCGGGCTGGTCTCGTTCGTCCCGCGCGGATCGTCGGGCCAGGGGCTACGCGATGCCTGCCTCCTGGCCGGCGTCATCGCCACGTACACCCTCCTCGATGCCCAGGGGTCACGCCGGTCGACGGGCCTCGGGTACGTGCTGTGCATCTATGTCGGCGCTGCCGTGGTGATCTCGGCCTACGGGCTGGCACGTCGCCGGGGGAAGGAGCTGCGCGAGCTCGGCCGGACGGGCACCGGATGGCGCACCCTGGCCTTGGCCGGCTTGGCGTCGGTGGTCACGTACGGGCTCGTGTTGGCAGCCGTTCGGCGGGCCCCGGTGGGTTACGTCGCTGCGCTGCGGGAGTCGTCGGTGGTGCTGGCAGCGCTCGTCGGCTGGCGCCTGCTCGGCGAGCCCCTGGGACGAGCGCGACTCGTGTCGTCTGCGGTGGTCGCCGCCGGGCTCATCCTTCTCGTCACCTTCCGCTGACGCCCGTGTCCGGCCGCTCGAACCCGTACCACCCGAGCAACTGCCAGTACACATCCGCAGGCGCGCGACTTCTGGCAGTTGCTCGGCTGCTGGGGCCCAGCAGATGCTCGGCGGGTGCGGGACGAGCGGGTGTCGTCAGTCGGCCATGAGGCCGTGGAGGCGTTGGGTGGTGTCGATCCACTCCTCGACCATGCTGAGCACGACCTCGCGAGCCGGACGGACCCGGTCGATGCTGCCCACGATCTGGCCGACGGGATACCCGGCGAAACCCTTGTCGTGGACCCGGGAAAACCGCTCGGCAGCCTCGCCGTACAGCAACCCCTGGAGCGGCATGGGCAGCGGGTCGGGGGCGTCGGGACGGTCCCAGGCCTCGGTCCACTTGGTGCGGAGCTGACGGGCGGGCTTGCCGGTCATCACCCGGGCCCGGATGGCGTCCTTCGACGTGGCTGCGAGCAGGTTCTCGGTGACCTCGGGGAACATGTCGGCCTCCTGGGTGAGCAGCCACACCGATCCCGTCCAGGCACCCTGGGCGCCGAGCGCCATGGCTGCGGCCATCTGGCGACCGTCGCCGATCCCCCCGGCAGCCAGCACGGGTACGTTGGGCCCGACAGCGTCGACCACCTGGGGGACGAGCACGAACGTGGAGATCTCGCCGCAGTGGCCGCCAGCTTCGGTGCCCTGGGCCACGATCACGTCGACGCCGATCGACACCTGGCGCTCGGCGTGCTGCTTCGAGCCCACCAGGGCCCCCACGAGCAGACCGTTCTCGTGACACAGGTCGACGATGTACTTGGGCGGCGGCCCGAGGGCGTTCACGACCATCTTCACACCGGCATGGCCCAGCGTGACCTCCATCTGCCCGGGGCCTTCGGCGTCGACGTTCAGGCCCGCCGCCTTGGGGGCCCGGTGCTCGAAGTCGTCGGGCAGGCGGGGAATGCCGGCCTCGTCGAGCACACGATGCACGAAGTCACGATGCCCTTGGGGGATCAGGGATTTCAGGTACTCGGGCGTGGCCTCGACGCCTCCGCCCTGGCCCACGTATTTGGCCGGCATGGCGAAGTCGACGCCGTACGGTCGCCCGTTCACGTGGTCGTCGATCCACTTCAGCTCGATCTCGAGACGATCCGGCTCGTAGGCCAATGCCCCGAGCACGCCGAAGCCGCCGGCGTTGGTGACCGCAGCCACGACGTCACGGCAATGGCTGAAGGCGAAGATCGGGAACTCGATACCGAGCTGATCGCAGATCGGGGTCCGCATCGTGGTCTCCTCGGGGTGATGGTGATCCGTGTGGGGTGGGTTGTGGTGGTGCGGGAAGGAAATGTGTCACGGGCGTGGGTGACCGGCCCGGGCGGGGCGGTCGGCCATTCAGCGGGTCATCTCGAGCCATTCCGCATGGCCGGGATCGAGCCACCCACGGTGCATGCACGCCGTCCGCTCGTCGATCACGTACAGGTGGGCTGTGGGGGCATCGTCGGCCAACTCGATCAGCTCACGCTCACGGGGATGGGGCGACGAGCGACCGAGCAGGTTCACCAGTGCCGTCGCGGCCAACACCCGGCTGGCGCAGAACAGGCACGCGGAGACGGTGGCTTCTTCCAGGCCGCCCGCGATCTCGAGGAGCGCGCCGGATTCGCTCTGGTCGAACCAGACCTCACCGTCGTCGCAGTCGATGAAGCGAAGACCTCCCTGGGTGAAGGTCTCCCCGCCCGTCCCCGTCATCGGCGCGACCCTACTCCGACCGCCGGAAACGACCCTTGGAACAGCCGCGGAGAAGCCGGCGAGAGCTCCGACCAGGCGGAGCCGTAGTCTTCCCGGCCATGCGAGCTGTCACCTTCGTCCCCGCCTCAGCCGCCCCCGAGGCCGCCACCCAGGCCGCTCCCGGGGCGCGCCCTGCTGATGCGCGGGGCCGTTCCGCCACCATCGTCGTCGCCGCCGACCGCTCCGTGCCCGACCCCGTGGCCGACCAGGTCGTGGTGCGGGTGCATGGCGCCGGGCTGAACCGAGCCGACCTGGTCCAGCGCAGTGGCGGCTATCCGGCCCCGCCGGGGGTTCCCGCGGACGTGCCGGGCCTGGAGTTTGCCGGGATCGTGGAGGCCATCGGCGACCAGGTGCGGACGTTGCGGCCCGGAGATGCCGTATTCGGCGTCACCGGTGGCGGCGCCCAAGCCGAGTACGTCGTCACCGTCGAGGCGTGCTGCGCCTCGGTGCCGGCCAATCTCGATCTGGTGAGAGCCGGCGGTATCCCCGAGACGTACATCACCGCACACGACGCCCTCTTCAGCCGCTGTCGCCTCGCTCCCGGCGAGCGGGTGCTGGTGCACGCCGTGGGATCGGGGGTCGGGACCGCCGCCGTGCAGCTCGTCAAAGCCATGGGCGGCACCGTGGTGGGGACGGCCCGAACGCCCGACAAGCTCGACCGGGCCCGCGAGCTCGGGCTCGACCACGGCATCTGTGTGGGGCGCGACCTCGACCCCACCGCCGTGGCCCTCGAGATCGCCTCGGTGTGCGACGGCATCGACGTCGTGCTCGACCTGGTTGGCGGGGCCTACCTCGGTCTCGACGTCGCAGCCTGCGCCCCCAAGGGCCGGATCGTGCTCGTGGGCATGCTGGCCGGCGCTCTCGGCGAGCTGTCGATCGGCTCGGTCATGGTCAAGCGCCTCGAGATTCACGGGACGGTGCTGCGGCCCCGAACCGCGTGGGAGAAGGCGGTCGCCACCGCGGCGTTCGGCGCGCAGGTCGTCCCCCTCCTCGCCTCGGGTCGCATCTCCCCTGCGCCCGTGGTGGAGGCCGTGCTCCCGCTCGCCGATGCCGAGGCTGCCTACGACCTCCTGGCCAGCGACGCCACGTTCGGCAAGGTCATCCTCGATTGCCGCTGACCGACTGGTCAGCCGATGGTGATCTGGAGGCGGACGGGGTTCTCGAGCCAGGCGACGGTGAACCCGCGGTCGGCGTCGAGGCCGATCACCCAGCTCAAGACAGCCTCGAAGTCGCCCAGCTCTCGGACGGTCGCCGTGTACCTCGACCCGTCGGGGACGATCTCATCGGGACCGGTGTAGGTCTCGACGAACGGATCGACCGACAGGTCGACGCCACTCGCTCCCTCGATGTGCACGCCGATCCACGACGAACCGGCCACCTCCACCTGGCGCCCTTCGCCATCGGTGGTGAATGGCGGCTCGGCGACCGAGACGCGAAACGCCGGCTGCTGCTCAGCCAGCGTGGCCCCGTCGAACACGAACGTGACGACGTCTCCGCAGGCATCGCTGTCGACCGTGACGTCGGTGAGCAGCGCGACAGCGGTCCCCCCGACGACACCGATGGCCTCGTCGCGCCGGCCGGGCGGAGGGCAGGGTCGTTGCGGGGCCCGAGCGGTGCCGTTCGCGGGGACGCTCGAGCCGGTTGCCGTGCCCGAGCCCGTCGAGCCGGTCCCTGCGCTCGGGGAATCCCCGGTGTCGCTGGTCGCACCCACATCCCCGGTTGTTGAGGAGCCTGCGGTCGAGGAGTCGGCCGCGCCGGATTCTGACGGCTCGACCGACGATGTCGGCTCGCCTGAGCCGTCCGCCGAACCTCCCGAGCTGCTGGTGCCGTCGTCGCCGTTGCACGCGACCAGACCGACGCTCAGACCCCCGGCCACGACCACGATCGCGACGACAGAACGCACCCGCCGAGGTGCTCTCACCCGAGCGGCCCCCAGCCAAAGCGGCTCAGCACCTCGGGGCTCATGTCAGACACGGCCACCGTCTCACGGGCGAACCAGGTGGCGACGCCGGGATCACGTACACAGGCCTGCACGGCCAGCACCATACCTTCCTCGATCGTCCACCGACCCTCACCCCCGGGCCCGGGTCCACCGACGCCCACGATCGGCGGCTCCATGCCCAGCCCGACCCCGGTGACGATGGGGAGCGCCGGCAGCGGCTCGCCCGTGACCTCCCACGCCCTGCGGAAGGCCACCGCGGTACGGCCGGGAACGCACTGGGCGATCAGGGCATCGAGGGCCCGACGACCGCGGGCGGCCAGCGCGACCTCGGCGTCGGACGGGCTCCCGTCGCCGACGCGCCAGGTGCGACCCACCCCTCCCTCGTAGCCCCCGTAGAGCACGATCCCGTGCAACGCCACGAGATCGCCGTCGCGCACGACCCGATCGCCGGGGATCTGACGCAGGGCCGCGCCCGCGAGCGAGACCGGATCGGCTGGCTCGTGCGTCGTGACGCAGAACGCGCCTTCCTGGCCCGGGGTGGTGACCCCGTTGCGGGCCATGGCGTGCTCGAAGGCGCCCAGGAGCTCACGTTCGCTCACCCCGGGCTCGAGCGCGTCGAGCGCTCCGGCGAGCGCCGCCTCGGCCAGTGCGCAGGCCGTGCGGATGATGGCGATCTCCTCGTGCGACTTGCGGCGACGGACCATCCGCATCAGATCGTCACCGTCAACGAGCTCCGCGCCCGGGAAGGTGTTGCGCAGCAAGGTCTCGAACAGCGGGGTGAGCCCGTCGACGGCGATCATCCGGGCATCGGTCGTCCCCGGAACCTGGGCCAGGCGCATCATGAGGTTCATCGGGTTCCAGCTGATCGGGAACAGGTGGGCGTGCGGGATCTCGAGGGGGACGCCCTCGTCGGTGATCGACAGCATGTGAACATCACGGGTGTGGCGCACCAGCACGCACGTCGGGGCGAACGCCCGGGAGCCGAGCAGCGTGAGACCGCGGGAACCGGCCACGTACTTGGGGTTCCCGCCTCGGCCCACCATCAGCACGTCGACCCCGCGGGCTTCCATCTCGGCCAGCACGCGGTAGCGGCGCAAGGCCCGCACGGCGTCGAACGCCACCGCGGGCCCGTCCTCCAACGCCATCGTGGTGAAGCTCTGGTGCATCGCGATCACTCGCCTCTCTGCGGCGTTCTTTGTGTCCAGGTCCGCGCCGAGCGCGGCCGTGAACACAAAGAACGGGGTTGGGTCAGCCGTCAGCCGTCAGCCGTCAGTCGTCGGGGAAGGGGTGGTAGGTGTCGTGGCTGAGGGCGACCCAGCCGGTATCGGTGACGGCCACGATGTCCTCGGCCCGGTAGCCGGCATGACCGTGCTCCCAGATGACGGGTTCGAGCACCATGACCATGCCTGGCGCCAGCACGATCGACTCGTCGTAGTCGGCGCCGAGATCGGTGCCGATCAGCGGAGCCTCGGCCGGGTCGGTCCCGGTTCCGTGCACCAGATAGAAGTGCGGCAGCCACGGGCGCTTGGGTTCGCCCGCACAGGCTGCCCGTACCAGATCGCCGCCGGTCGCTCCGGGACGGACTTCCTCGAGCACCCGGCCGACGACGTCGCGCCAACGCTGGTACTGGGCCAGCTGGTGTGCATCGGGAACGCGATCGCGCCCGACGAGCCAGGTGCGGCCGTGATCGGACGAGTAACCGTTCCAGTTACACCCGGTATCTGTCCAGATCACGTCGCCCTCTCGGAGGATGCGATCGGTGGTGGCCGTGGGGAACACGACATCGCCCGTTGCCGAGTACGGCCCCGACGACACCCGGCTGGGCATCACCTGCCAGACCGGGTCGACGCAGTTCGCTCCAATGCCCAGTTCGTGGATGCGCCGGAGGAACGCTGCGGTGAGCTCGGTCTGACGTACGCCCGGGCGTACCAAGGGGCGTACGGCGTTCATGGCCTCGTCGTTGATGCGCTGGGCCTCGCGGATGCAGGCGAGCTCGTCGAAGGTCTTGCCCAGCTTGGCCGCGCCCATCACGCCGGAGGCGTCGCCGAGACTCAGCCCGGCCACCGCCAGCTCGGCGTGCAGGGGCATCGGGTACTCGTCGAAGGCCACCACGCCAGCGGGACGGCCGCCCAGCGCGTCGAAGATCGCCTCGACGAGGCCACCGCCGCCGAACTCGACGGGCAGCGGGCCATGGCAGTTCTCGGCGGGTAGCTCGGGCGGCAACGCCTCGGGAAAGGCGCTGAACACATGGGGCGCCCATCCATCGGCGGTGACGACGGCCACCGGACGTTGCAATGTGGCTCGACCGATCTCGGCCGCGGGAGCGTGGGCGCCGGTGGCGTAGCGGACGTTGCTCTCGCCGAGCAGCACCAGCACGTCGACGCCCTCCGCCTCCATGGCCGCGACGAGCTTGGCGTGACGTTCCCGACGCATCCGGGCCAGATCGGGCGTACCGTCGAACAGGGGCTGCATAGGAAGCGGCGCTCCTACTCCGCGAGCCCGTACGCGGCGACGGCGTTGCGCCAGCAGATGTTCTCGCGATCGTGCTGCGCCAAGGGTTCGAGGGCTTCGTGCAGCTCGGCCACGACGGTCGGGTGGTACTCGGGGTGCGGGTAGTCGGAGGCCCAGAGGATGCGATCGGAACCCAGCCAGCCGGCACACGCGGCCAGGTTCCACTCCTCGGCCTCGAAGCTCACGTAGCCCTGGCGCTTGAAGTACTCGCTCGGCAGCGAGTTGAGCCAACGCCGTTCGAGCGGGAAGGCCTTCACCTGTTCGTCCATTCGCTGCAGCTGCGTCGGCACCCATCCACCGCCGGCTTCGAGGAGCAGGAAACGCAGAGCGGGGAAGCGTTCGCACACCCCGCCCATCAGCAGCCGGCCGAGGGTGACGTTCATGTCGACGGCGTTGCCGATGGCCTGGCCCAGCCCCGAGCCGCCGTGGAGCTCGTCGACCTGCATGTTGGTGACCGAGGTGTTGGGCGAGTTGGCGACGAGGCCGTACTTCAAGCAGGCGCCCGGCGTGTCGATGTGCACCCCGTTGTGGAAGGCGACGGGCACGTCGAGATCGCACGCGGCTGCCCAGAAGCGGTCGTAGGCCCGGTGCGAGAACGGCAGCTCCGTGTCGCCGTCGAAGAGGTAGGCCGACGGCCGCACGAACACGCCCCGGTGGCCCCGGTTCACGGCCCGTTCCAGCTCGGCGACGGCGAGGTCGACGTCTTGCAGGGGGACGGCCGCCGTGGGGATGAGCCGGTGCGGATCGGCCGCGCAGTACTCGGAGATCCAGTCGTTGTACGCGGCTTGGCAGTCGCGCACGAACTCGGTGTTGCGCATGGCCTTGATGGGGTCGACCGGCCCGAAGAACAGGGCGAAGCTGGGGTACAGCACGACGCGGTCGATGCCGTCACGGTCCATGTCGGCCAGGCGGGCATGGGGATCCTCGCCGCCGGGGGTGCGGAGCTGCGCCATGAGATCACGCACCGCGGCCGGGGTGATCCCGGCCTTGGCGGCGATGGAGTCGGTGACCTCGCGGCCACCGCCGCGCAGCTCGCCGCCCAACCAGATGAACTCGTAGGGCTCCTCGGTGGTCTTGTGCGGGATCCAGTCGCCCCACTTCTTCCGGTCCATCCGGTCGGTCCACACCGGCCCGAACGGCTCGTAGACGTGGCCATCGGCGTCGAACACGGTCATGGGCCCTCCCTCTCTAGTACTCCTGCGCTGGGCGCGTTCCCGGGCGACCAGGAGTGAGTTGCACCGGCTCTACGCCGGACTACTCGCTCCTGCTCGGGATTCGATCACGTAGCCTGCCCCCATGGGCACCGTCGTGCAACGCAAACCTGACACCGGTGTCACATGAGCTTGCTGGCCGAGCGCTCGCTCGTCGAACGGTTGCGCCACCCGGCTGACGCTCGGCTCCTGCTCATCACGGCCGACGACCTGGGCATGACCCACGCCGCCAACGTGGGCGTCTACGACGCGCTGCGGAACGGTTTGGCCACCAGTGCCGGCTTGATGGTGCCCGGCCCGTGGGCCCGCGACGCCGCGGCGGGCTACCGGGGCGAGGACGTTGGCGTGCACCTCACGTTCAACGCCGAGTTCGACACCTATCGCTGGGGCCCGCTCACCCGCTCCCCGTCTCTCGTCGACGGTGACGGCGGCTACCCCCGCACCATCACCGACCTCTGGGGCCACGCCGACCTGGAGGAAGTGCGCCGCGACGGACGGGTGCAGATCGAGCGGGCCATCTCGTGGGGCTTCGACCCGTCGCACCTCTCGTCGCACCTCTCGGCGCTGGTGCCCCGGGCCGAGTTCTTCGACGCCATGTTGGAGCTGGCGGTGGAGTTCCGCCTCCCGCTCCGGCTTCCCGGGGCCGAGGCCGAGCGCTCCATCGGATTCCCCTTGCGCCGCTTGGCCGCCGAGGAAGGCGTGGTGTTCCCCGACCATCTGGTGACGCCCCGAGGCGATTCCCGCCGGGCGTTGGAGCAGGCACTGTTCAACCTGGCCCCCGGGGTCACCGAGATCCGCATCCACCCGGCCGTGGCCTCCGAGGAGCTCCGGGCGGCGTGCCCCGACTGGGCCCGCCGGGTCGACGACCACGCCACCGCCCGCCACGACCGGTCGATCATCGACCTGGTCGAGCGGGCGGGAGCCGTGCTCATCGGTTGGAAACCCTTACGGGAGCTGATGCGCCAGGGTTGAGCCCGAGGCCCGGCTGGGGCGGGACGCCACCCGTCAGGATGCGGCTCCCGCCCCACATCTCGCGTTCGCGGTCTGCTGAGCGTTCACGACGTTCGCGATGTTGCCGAAGTTCGGTTGCCCGTCGAGGCGGTTCTGGGCGATGGCCAGTCGAGCGCCGGCGATACCACAGGCCGCGAGCCCCAGGAACGACAACGGGACCGCATCCGCTGGCGGGGCAGCCCCGACGCCCGAGCCGTCCCCGACGGGGTCACCGGGGGTCGCGCTCAGCCGCGACAGCACGACCGCTGTCGACGACGGCCTGCCCGCGTCGATCGAGGACGAGCTCGTCGGACACGAGACCATTGTCGGAATGGTCGCTGGCACGAATGCCTACGTGGCCGTGTCCATCAAGGAGGGGATCGTCAGGGCCTACGTCTGCGACGGCGAGACGATCGGCTCCTGGACAACAGGCACCGTCGCCGGATCCGCCATCGAAGCGACAACGCCGCGGGCACAACGGTTGCCGCGACGCAGACGGCAGATTCGGTGACGGGCACGGTGAGCATCGCCGGTGCCACGCACGACTTCACGGCCACGAGGGCGAGCCATCCGGCCGACCTGTGGGAAGGCTATGGCACCTACGATCTCGCCAACCTCGACCCCGCGCACCCCACCCACTACGGGTGGATCGTTCTTCCAGATGGCACGCAGCGAGGCTCCAAGATCAAGAACACGACCGTCAGCAACGGCGGTACGGTCGAGCCCGACACCTTGACCGGAAGTGTGACGGCACAACAGCTGTCCCGGTTGTGCCACCTCCGACCGCGACGGACGCAGCGATGGAGGCATGCGGGGCAAAAGCCACCTTTCCTACCAGGCCACCAAGGGTGCCCGTGCCGCGCCCGAGGACAGCACGGCGAGGAACTTCTCCATCGCCCTTTGGATCCACTTCTTCAAGGATTTCTACAACTCCGGCTGCCGAACCGTCTACGGAGATCTCTGAACCTCAACCGCGCCCGTCGGGCCTAGGTCTCGGTTGAAATGGCGGGGCCGTCGAGTCGCTGTGCGGGTGCGACGACGCCCCTCATTCCACCAGCTCGCGGAGCACGGCTCGGCGGGCGGGGTGGTCGAACCACTCGAGGAGTTCCAGGAGGAGGCCCTGATCGCCTGTGGTCTTGAGCTTGCCTTGCATGAACGCCACCGTGGCCGCCGTCTCGCCGGAGAACACCGCCGAGGCGAGCGGCCACGGTGCGTTCAGCGTCACGGGCAGGTCGGGCGCCGGGGTACCGAGCTCGATATCGGCCAGCTGGCCCTCACGAACCACCAGGGTCGCGGCGACATCGCCCGACGTGCCGCTGCCCGAGGAACCTGCCCCGCCCGACACCAACAGCCCGACCCGCAGCGACGGACGGGCACCCGATCCACCGACTTCCGTTGCGGCCAGAGCCAGGCGCCAGGCCTCGAACCAGCCCGGGCCCAACAGTGACATCCCCGTCACCGACCCGACCCCGAGCCCCTCAGGCCCCGACCCAGGCCCCGGCCCGAACCCGACCGACCCACAGGCGAGCGCAGGCCGGCGAACAGGTCGGTCTCCCACTCACCCTCGGCCACGCCGGTCTCGACGAGCGAACGGGCGAGCATGAACTCCTCCCAGGGGAACAGCTCCTTGGTGACCTCGTCGGGCATCCGCATCCAGAACCCGCTGGGATCAACCTGCGTACGGTGCGCCAGCAGTGAGAGGCGGCGAGCTTCGAGATGCTCACCCACGTCGATGCGCGTGGTGAGCGTTGCTTCCTCGTAGCTGTCGATGTTGTCCATCCACCGGTCGTAGGGGTTGTCGCCCTCACGCTCCGAGAACCACTTGTGTAATACAAGTATCCGGGCCTTGGACCAGAAACCCATGTAGTAGAGCTTCACCGGCTGGAACGGCTCGCCCGCTTCGGGGAACTGGTCGGGATCACCCGCCGCCTCGAAAGCCCGCACCGAGACATCGTGGACCCGGATGTGATCGGGGTGCGGGTAGCGCGAGTGATCGTCGCCGTAGGCCATGACCACCTGGGGGCGCTCGGCGCGGATGATGCGTACGAGCCGGCCGGTGGCCTCGTCGAGGTCGGCGTTCCAGAAGTTGTCGGGCCGGTGGTTGACCTCGGTGTCGGGCATGCCGGAATCGTGGTAGCCGAGAAGGTGCAGCGCCCCGTAGGCCAACGCCCGACACGATTCCTGGAGCTCGCGCATCCGCAGAGCAGCCAGATCGGCCCGGTTCTCGGGAGTGTCGAGCTCCTTGGTGAGGATGTCGCCAGCCTCGCCGCCGGTGCAGCACACCAACACCGTGCGCACGCCTTCGGCCGCGTAGAACGCGGCCGTCCCCGAGCCCTTGGAGGCTTCGTCGTCGGGATGGGCGTGGACCTGGAGCAGGCACAGCTCGGAGCCCGTGGTCTCGTCGATGGGGGGCGGCACGGCTGTCGAGGGTAGTTGGTCGGCCGGACGGGACCCGTCCCGACCCGTCAGCGCTGTGCACGATCGGCCCTGCAGGGTTCGCTACCGTTGTCGGCTCTGACGAAGGGTCGGGACGGGGCGGGGCCCCGAGGGGGTGGTGTGGACCGCAGGGTTCGGTTGCTCGCGTTGGGTGCGGGCGCCGTCGCGGCCTTGTGGGCCTTGGGAATCATGGCCGAGCGCCTGATCTGGAGCGGCCAGGTGCTGCCCCGGATCGAGGTGCCTGGTTACCAGGTGGCCCGCCGCGACCTCGACGAGGTACGTGCTGAGCTGGCGGCCGACGTGGCCCGCCGCGAGACCGAGGCCATCATGTTCAGCGCCGGCGACGTGGTGCTCGTCCTCGACCCGACGGCGGTGGGTCTCGACATCGACGAGCCTGCTCTGGTCGACGGCGTGGCCGAGGCCGGCCGGAGCGGGAACCCGCTCGCCCAGGCGTTCGGCTTCGTCGCCCGTCGGTTTCGTCCCGATGTCATCGAGCCCACGGTCGTCTGGGACGACGCTCTCCTCCGGACCACGGTCGACGGCTGGGTGATCCAGGTGGCCGGCGGGTCCAGCGGTGGCGGCCTGCAGCTCCAGGGCACGACCGTCGTCGGCATCGACCCCCAGGTTGGCGATCGGCTCGACGCGGCCGCAGCCATCGATGCCGCCGCCGCGGCCCTGCGCAGCGGCATCGCTCCGAGCCAACCGCTCCCCGTTGCCGAGGCCACCGCGGTGCAGGACCCGGCGGCGATCGCGGCTGCCGTCGAGCAGGCCCGAATGCTGCTCGACGGCCCCGTGACCATCCTGGCACCGGGCGTCGTCTTTCCGCTCTTCCCCGAGGAGCTCGCGCCGACGTTGGTGGTGACGCCACGCGGGACCGGGCTCGCAGTCGTCGTCGACCCGACGCGCCTGCAGGCCGTCCTCGGCAACGACCTCAGCGCGCTCGAAGCCCTGCCCCGCAACGCCAGCATCGACCTCAGCTCCGGACAGGCCCTGGTGGTGCCGTCGCAACCGGGACGACGCCTCGATGTGGTGGCCCTGGCGGCGGCGCTGAGCTCGGGCGCCACGGAGGTGACCGCGACGTTCTCGGACGTCCCTGCTGAGACCACCACCGACGAGCTCGCCGCACTGGGGATCAAGGAGGAGATCGCCCGATTCACCACGTCCCATCCGGCCGGCGAGCCCCGGGTCACCAACATCCACCGGATGTGCGATCTCGTGCAGGACACCGTCGTCATGTCGGGCGACACGTTCTCGTTGAACACCGTGGCCGGGCAGCGCACCGAAGCTCGCGGCTTCGTCGCCGCCCCGGCCATCGACGCCGGCGAGTTCGTCGAGGAGGTCGGCGGTGGCGTCAGCCAGTTCTCGACCACGCTCTTCAACGCGGTGCTCAAGGGCGGCTACGACCTGCGCGAGCACCAACCCCACTCATACTGGCTCTCGCGCTACCCCAAGGGTCTCGAGGCCACCCTGTCGTGGCCCCATCCCGACCTGGTGTGGGTCAACGACTTCGAGACCCCGGTGCTCGTGCACTGCGCCTACGACGCCACCAGCATCACCGTGGTGCTCTTGGGCGACAAGGAGGGCCGGCAGGTCACCGTCGCCGGGCCGGAGATCTCCAACGAGGTCCCGGCGATCGACCGGATCACGGTCGACACGACGCTGCGGCCTGACGAGATCGAGATCGTCGAGGAGCGTGAGTACGACGGCTTCGATGCCCGCTGGGTCCGCACCGTCGCACGCCCGGGACGGGAGCCGCACGCCGACGTCTTCGAGACGAGCTATCGGATGCTGGGCCGCAAGGTGATCGCCGGAGCGACGACAACGACCACCACCGCGAGCTCCACGACCACCACGACGGCGGGGGCCGGCACCACCACCACCACTGCCGCGGTGACGACGACCGCGCCGGCCACGACGACGAGCACCTCGGCTCCGACCTCGACCTCGACGAGTGCTCCCGCCGAGACCACCACGCTCACCTCAGCGCCGGCCTGAGCGGGGCCGGCCTGAGCGGGGCCGGCCAGTCGCTCGTCCCCGAGTCCCGTGCGCGCACGGATGCCGGCACACCGCTGAGGCCGCACCCTGGGATCACCAGTCCGTGATCCGAGGAGCCCGGTGACGACACCGCGCACCATCGACAGCACCACGAGCAACCTCCGTCGGACGGTCGGCCACGTCGTCGTCGTGATGCCCACCGGACGGTCGTTCGATCACGTGCTCGGATCGCTCAGCCTCGAGCGAGGGCGATCAGACGTGAACGGTCTGCGAGCCGGTCTCGCCAATCAGGATCGCTCGGGGCGCTGGCACGCCGTCCGGTCGGTCTCGACGTTGCCGATCGTCGCCGCCCCCCACACCGACGCGCTGGCGGTTGCCGTCCAGATGGGCGGCTCGGCGGGGGGCTACGTGAGGAGCTTCGAGCGGGCCTGTCCCGACCGCGATCCCGGTGCGGTCATGACCTACCACGACGTGTCTACGGCCCCGGCGCACTACTTCCTCGCCGAGGAGTTCGGGGTGTGCGACGCCTGGTTCGCGTCGATCGCCGGCCCCAGCACCGTGAACCGGAACGCTGCGATGTCCGGCGACACCCCGCCGGGTGTCACGATCTTCGACCAGCTCGACCGGTGGGGCACCAGCTGGCGGTGGTACGGCGCCCCATCGACGGCACCCGTGCCGGTACGAGTGACCCGGCATCGAGGCGTGCGATCGACGGCCGAGCTCCGCACCGACGCCGCCACCGGCGATCTGGCCGCCTTCACCTGGATCGAGCCCCCGCCCGATGCCAACGACGCCGCGCCGGGCACGCTCGGTGCCGGCCAACGCCTGTTGGCCATGGTGTACAACGCTCTCAGAGCAGGACCGGGCTGGACCAGGACGTTGCTGCTCGTCGTCCACCGTGCGCTTCGAAAGGTACAGCGCGGTTGCGATCTCCGAGTTCGAATGGCCCACCCCGACCAGGTCGGCGATGGCGCGGTCTCCGTCGGTGAGGCTCTCCCAGGCGTCGAAGGCGGGGCCGCGATGCCTCAGTGTCAAGGTCACCCCGGCGCGGTCGCGAACGCGGGTCAGCGTGGCGCTGGCCGCCGGCCATCGCGCCTCGTCGCCAGCGACGAGGCCGGCGAGCCACGCCGCGAACGGAAGCCCGAGAGGCTCCACGGCGGGCCCTCCGCGGTTGGATTCACACCGAGCGAGGGCGACAGCAACGGCCGCGAGGTCGCCCCGGGCTCGAGCGGCGCTTTCCGTCGCAGCCGGAGCCAGCGAGAGGCCGCCGTGCGTGCCGATGTCACGGGCGATGCGCTCGACGACGGCGTTGGCTTCATCGATGTCGGCCAGGTTCCCGCGCAGCAGCCCGGCCACGGCGAGAGCGCTGGCGTGGCGGCTGACCATGAAGGCATCGCGCCGATGCTCCGAGGTCACCCAGCCTGCTCGGAGCACGGCCGAGGCCCGCTCGAGCTGATCCCCGTTGATGAGCGCCATCCCCAGGTACAGGCTCGGCGACGGGCGGGTGGCTCCCGCCAGGCCGTCGGCATGCGCTGTGGAGCGAAGCGCCAATTCGATCCCGGGCTCGACGTGACCCTGCGTTCCCGCGTTCATCGACAAGACGTTCAGGGCCTGCACGACCGCAGGAGCGCACCCGGTCTCCTCGGCGAGCGCCAACGCCTGGTTGGCGATCTCGGACGAGCCCGAGCCGTCGAACGCCCACAGTCGTACGTTGGACAGCTCCGCCAACGCCGTCGCCCGCTGGGCCGGGCTGATCAGCGGTAGCCGGCTGGTTCGCTCCAGTTGCTCGCCTGCCCGAGCGAAGTGGCCCTGGCGGACATGGGTGACAGCCAAGCCCAGGCGCAGATCGGCCTCGCCATGGCGCACCAATGGAATCGGGGCTGATCCCCGGGCTGCCCAGTGCTTCCAGACGTCGCGATGCAGCGCCGTGCGCACCGGAACCGGAATTCGTTGGTACCACTGGTCGCGGAGGATGCCGTGCCGGAACGCGAGCTGGTCGCCCTGCTCGACGAGCACCCCCGAGCGCAACCGCTTCGAGCAGGACGCGAACCGTTGCCGGCACCGGCTCGCGCCCCAGCGCCGCGATCTCACCGGCGTGGAACGGGCTTCCGAGCACCGCAGCGATGTCGATGGCCTGACGCACCTCGGCGGGCAGCGCCTCGATGCGGGCCAGCAACGGAGCGAACGCCGAGCTCGCGAAACGACGCTCGACGGTGCCATCGTCGGCAGCATCCGACGTGCCACGAAGGCCGTCGAGCGACCAGAGCGCTGTCGGCGTCTCATGCACCGCACTCCTACCGCTGTCGGCCGCGTCGGTCGCTGTGTCGCTCGCCGTGTCGATGAGGGTGGCCAGGATTGCGGTGAGTATCGCCGGGTTCCCTCCCGCCTGACTGAGCGTCGAGCGGACACCGGCCCTGGAGAGTCCCGGTGGAGCGCTCGGCCAGCTCGAGCACCGCGGCGTCGTTGAGCGGGGTCAGGGTCATCACCATGGGCGCCGGCCGGAAGCGGTCGAGGAGCAGATCGAGCTCGGCTGCCCGCGGGTGTCGATGGCACGTCATCACGACGACGACCGGGAGGTGGGCGAGGCGACGACCCAACGCGCCCAAGGTGGCCAAGGTCGCCCGGTCGGCCTGGTGGAGATCGTCGAGGCCCAGCACCAGCGGCGCGACCGTCGCGAAATCCTCGACCAGATCGAGGATGGCTTCCTGGACGGCGAAACGGCCCACGGGCTCGACGAGCAGGCTGAACCGCTGCGGTTCGTAGCCCGCGCCCAAGGCCAGCCTGGCCACCTTGGCCCGCACCGGATCGCTCGAGTCGGTGCGACATCCGAGGGCGTCGAGCAGCACACCGAAGGGGACGCTGGCGGCCATGGGATCGACGGCACCAAGGGCCGTGGAGATCCACTGTCAGCGGCTCGCCCCATGAGGTCGGCGAGGAGGGTGCTCTTGCCGATCCCGGCCTCGCCCTCGAGGATCACGAGCGCACCGTGGCCCGTTTCGCGGACCTCGTTCAGGACCCGTCCGAGCGTCTCGCGTTCGTTGTCGCGTCCGACCAGGGAGACGGCTGCGTCCGGCCGTCGGGCGTGGAACCGGTCGTCCGCTTGCTGGGCCAAGCGCGGCGAGCGATGCAGCCCCGATCGATCTCGGACGAGTCAGCGCTCACGGGCTGCGGCCTCTCGAGCCAGCGCGACCCGTCCCGAGACACCCAGCTTCAGGTACAGCTTGGCGACGTGCGACTCGACGGTGCGCTTGCTGATCTGCAGCCGGCGGGCGACCTGCCCGTTGTCGAGCCCGTCGCCGATCAAGGCCAGGACCGTCGCCTCGGCCGGGTAAGCACACCGCCAACGGGACGCGATGTCGCTTGCGAGATGGACGGGATGGCGATGCGGCTTCGGAGCGAGCCGACGCGGACGAGCCCGTTGGCGGCCCCCACCGGCAAACGCCCGCTCGGCGTCGGCTGGCGCGTCGAGCATCCGGGTCGGGTGGGCTGCTCCCGAGCCGGCTCGGCTCCCGACCTCGACCGATCGCACGCGGGCCCGGGCTGCGAGATGCGGGCGCGAGCCCCGGTCGGCCGCGACCGCCGCGGCGGCCCAGTCGGTTGCCTCGTCGGTGATCGCGGCGCGACACCACGCTGCAGATGCTTCGGCCGATGCGGTGGCGCTCGTGGAGGCCAGCCCGGCGACGGCAGCTGCGACAGCGCCCGCCCGGTCGCGCTCACCAGCAGCGATGGCCAGGTCGATCAGCTCCGGCGCCACCCAGGGCTGCGCCCCCGGGCCGATCAGACCCAACACGTCGAACAGGCCACCGAGCTGGGCCAGGGCATCGTGGCCGCGGCCGTCCTCGGCAGCGAGCAGGGAGTCGAGCCACGCAGCGAAGACGGCGCCAACCGGCTCGGCCCCCGTGCCTTCACCGAAACGGTGGGCCTTCTCTCGCCACCGTCGGGCTTCTTCGATGTCGCCGCGCCAGAGGGCGACGAGCCCGGCGCTGGCCGGGGCCTGGGGAAAGCCGCTGCGGATACCCGTCTCGTCAGCTCGCCGACGGGTCGAGCAGGCGTCCGACGTCTGGCTCCGGAGTCGCTCCCTCGGACAAGACGGCGCGTGAACGTGGCGTCGTGGCAGATGGTCGAGTTGCAGGGTCTCCTCGGCGATGACGGTCACGAGATCCCACTCTCCCCCCAGCAGGCAACGAGCGACTCGGCGACGCGGTAGGACATGGCCCCGTCGATCAGCAAGGCCGCCGCGGCCCCGTCGCCCGGCGTGGCGCCGAGGAGCGCATTGGTGGGCCACCGTGGCCGGCGCACCGCCAGCCGCGTGCAACCGGTCGGCCAGATCCCGATGGACCACCCGACCCGACACCCGAGAGGCGTCACCCGCGTCGAGGGCACCGTGAGCCGCGAGCATCGTGAGCTGCCGTTCGACGATCGACCACTCCCGGGCTCGGCCGCGCCAGGGACGGGTCTGCGGCGAGCGGTCGGAGACCATTCGAGCGCCGGGTCGGGAGCGGGTCACGTCGTCGGATACGGATCCGGGGGGGGGAGCTGCGTGCACATAGCGTTCCGCTGTCATGCTCCACCCCCCGATGTCCGACCCGACCGACGATCTCGCTCGGCGTGGCGACGGCGCAACCTCGATGAGCGAGTACGACACGATACGACATCTCGGTCGCGTGGCTGCGGGCCAAGGCGGACACATCGTTCGGAGAACCACCGGGAGGACCAGCACCGGATATCGTCAGCGATCTGGTCGGAAGCGTCTGGGTTCTGACGCCCCGGAGCTGTTGCCGTGCATCCCCTCGGAGCCACGCCCGATGTCGTCACACCCGCTGCTCACTCCTGTCGCCACGTCGATCTCGATCGCCGACGTGCTGAGCCTGGCCGTGCTGGCATTCGTCGGGATCCGCCTGGTCGAGGCCGCTCGGATCACGATCGACCGTCGGCACCGGACGCTCCGCCTCGTACGGGGCTTGCAGCGCCGGCACTTCCTCCAGGCGTTCCCCGTCTGGCTGGGCGTGGTCGCCGGGTATCTCGTGCTGGCCGAGGTGCCCGGTCTCGACTTCGGCTGGTGGTACGCGATCGGTGGTGACGGCAACCCGGCACTGGGCTCCACGTCGGCCGGCGGCGGAGCGCTCGACTGGCTGCCATTGCTGTTCATCCCGCTGCTGGCTCTGGGTCTGCCGGTGCTCGTCGAGGGCGAGGAGCGCATGTTCCGCCTGGGCGCCGAGACCCGCTCGACCGCCGCGAACCTCCGGCGGGCCGTGGCGTTCGGGCTCGTCCATGCCGTGGTCGGTATCCCGCTCGCCGCAGCGCTGGCCCTCACAACTGGTGGCTGTTACCTCACCCACTGCTATCTCCGGGCCTGGCGGAGCACACACTCTCGCGACGCCGCTCTCGTCGAGGCGACCCGGGCACACCTGGCCTACAACCTCACCATCTTGGCCCTGGCCGTCCCGTTGCTCGTGTACTTGGCCGTCTCGGGCTGAGGGGTCCCGGTGACTCGGCAATCAGCGACGCCGTGACGTTCTGAATCGCTGCAGAAACAATCGCTCAAGAAACAATCGCTTGTGGTGGTAATCTCTCCCCATGCCGAAACAGCCAGCGATCTTCGTCGGGCGTGAACGCGAGCTCTCCGTACTGGTCGAGGTCTTCGGTGAGGTTCGCTCGACGGGCCGAGGCCAGATCGTCGCCGTACGGGGTCGCCGCCAGGTCGGCAAGTCGACCCTGATCGAGGTGTTCAGCGAGCGAAGCGGCGCCCCCGTCGTGTACTTCCAGGCGGCGCGCCACCGGACGCCTGCGCTGGAGATCGGCGAGTTCCAACGACTCGCCCTCGAGGTCTTCCCCGGCAGCGAGCTGCTGGCATCGAGCCGCTTCACGTCGTGGGATGGTGCCCTCGGCGCCGTCGCCGCGCTGGCCGATGAACCGGTGATCGTCGTCATCGACGAGATGCCCTGGCTGGTCGAAGGCGATCCCTCGGTGGAGGGATCGATCCAGCGAGTGCTCGACAGAACGTTGCGCCGGCGACCGGTGCTCGTGGTGCTCGTGGGGTCCGATCTGGCCGTCATGGAGGCCCTCTCCGACTACGGTCGACCGCTCTACGACCGAGCTCGCATCCTCGCCGTCGACCCGTTGAGCCCATCCGAGGTCAGCTCGCTGATCGGCGGCACGGCGACGGAATGCCTCGATGCATACATCGTCGCCGGCGGTTTCCCGAACCTCGTGAACGCCCTCCGACAGGCTCCGAGCGTCGAGGGGTTCATCGCCAGCCAACTCGCCGATCCCACCTCGGTTCTCGTGGTGTCCGGTGAACGACGTGTGGCGGCCGAGTTCCCTGCGCACCTCCACGCTCGGGCCGTTTTGGGTGCCATCGGCGCCGGCGAACGGGAACACGGCTCGATCGCGTCGTCATCGGGCGTCGGCGGCAGCATGCTCGAGCGATCCTTGGAGCTTCTGGTGGCCAAGCGGGTGGTCAGCAAGCGCACGCCGTACTCGAGCGAACCCGGGAGACGTCGGAGCCGCTACGTCGTGGCCGATCCGGCGTTGCGGTTCTGGCTTCGATCCATCGGTCCGGCCTTGGCTGAGATCGAGCGGGGTCGGGGTCCGCTGGTCGCCCGGCGCGTGCTCGACGACTTCGCGACGTTCCGAGGCCAGGCGATCGAACCGATCGTGAGGGAGGCGCTGACCAGGATGCTGCCCGACGATCGCTTCGGATCGGCCCGCTCCGTCGGTGGTTACTGGACCCGCGACCAGCGCGTCGAGGTCGACCTGGTCGGAGGTCACGAACCCGAGCGGACGGATGTTGTCGAGTTCATCGGCTCCATCAAGTGGCGTGAACGCAGCCCGTTCGATCGTCACGACCTCGTGAACCTGGCGACCAACCAGCCACTGGTGCCCGGCACCACGGCCCAGACCCACCTGCTCGGGATCTCGCGTTCAGGGTTCGCGACCAATGATCTCGACATCGCCATCGGCCCCGACGACCTCGTCGCCGCCTGGTGATCCCTCGTCGGCCGTCCCTGAGCCCCGCCCGCGTGTACCGGACCGGGAGCGATCGTGGTGCCGACCACGGCCGGGAGGGGTGATGACGCCGGGCAGCAGGCAGAAATGCGAACGATTTCCAAGCGGCCGTCCTCGTTCACGAGACGAGCTGTGTCGGGTGGTGGGACGCCCGATTTCGAGCAGTGTTCAGAAAGACACGGCATGTGACGTCGTTGTGAACAATGCTCGGGGCGTGGGAGTAGGTCAGCACGAGATCAGCCCGAGTCAGCCCTGGCCCTCAGCGGAAGTCTCTGGACGGGGTGACGGGGAGGGGGGTCGCGGTGCCCACCACCGCCGACAACGGGCGGATCACCCCGGCCATGAGGTTGATCACCTGACCCTGGCGCTCGACGACCCCCTTGATCACCAGGAGGTTCTTGGAGCGGACGATCTTCCGGTAGCGCTGCCAGACGCCCTGGACGCAGATCACGTTGACCAGGCCCGTCTCGTCCTCGAGGTTGAGGAAGGTGACCCCGGCGGCGGTCTCGGGACGCTGGCGATGGGTGACCACGCCGGCCACCTCCACCAGGCGACCATGTGGGACGCCCCGGAGCACCTCGGCGGTGACGATCCCCAGCTCATCGAGACAGTCGCGTACGAGCTCGGTGGGGTGGCGTCCGGGCGACAGGCCCAGGGCCCACAGGTCGGCGGCCAGCTCCTCGGCCTCGCTCATGCCGGGCAGGCACGGCGCCTCCAGGCCCTGCACCAGACCGGGCAGCCGGTCGGGACGGGCGTCGCGCAGCGCCCCGGCCGCCCACAGCGCCTCCCGTCGCCCGACGCCGAAGCACTCCATGAACGCCCCTCCGGTGGCCAGGGCTTCGAGCACGGGCGTGGAAGCCCCGGTGCGGCGGGTGAAGTCCTCCATGTCCACGAACGGTGCCCGCTCGCGTTCGGTCTCGATGCGCTCCAGCTGCGTGTCGCCCAGGTTCCGCACGTAGCGCAGACCCAGGCGCACGGCGAGCGGCGACGGATCGGCGTGCAGACCGGAGCCGCCCGATCGCCCCGAACCGCCGGAACCGCCTCGGGCCTGGCCGAGCAGGCCCCCGGGATCGTCGGCCCGGCGGGGCTCCAGGATGCAATCGCGCCGTGACGCGTTGACGTCGGGGCCCCGGGTGAGCACGCCGTGGCGCTGGGCGTCCTTCACCAGGGTGTGCGGCGAGTAGAAGCCCATGGGCTGGGCGTTGAGCAGCCCGGCCAGGAACTCGGCCGGGTAGTGCAGCTTCAGCCAGGCCGACTCGTACACGATGTAGGCGAACGACACCGAGTGGCTCTCGGGGAAGCCGAACTTCGAAAACGCCTCGAGCTTGTGCGAGATCTCCTCGGCCACATCGCCGGTGATCCCGTTGGCCGCCATACCGGCGAGCAGGCGCGAACGCATACGGGCCATGCGTTCCTTCGAACGCTTGGAGCCCATGGCCTGGCGCAGCTCGTCGGCCTCGCCCGGGCTGAACCCGGCCACGTCGATCGCCATCTGCATGAGCTGCTCCTGGAACAACGGCACCCCGAGGGTCTTGGCCAGCGACCGTTCGAGCAGCGGATGCAGGTAGGTGACGGGCTCCTCGCCGGCCCGGCGCCGCAGGTAGGGATGCACCGACTGGCCCTGGATGGGACCGGGGCGGATGAGCGCCACCTCGACCACCAGGTCGTAGAACGTGCGAGGCCGCAGGCGGGGCAGGGTGGCCATCTGGGCCCGGCTCTCGACCTGGAACACGCCAACGGTGTCAGCGTCGCAGAGCATGTCGTAGACGGCGTCCTCCTGGGCCAGCTCGGCCAGGTCGATGTCGACGCCCCGGTGCTCGCGCACCAGGTCGACCGTGAGGTGGATGGCCGTCAGCATGCCCAGGCCCAGCAGATCGAACTTCACCAGCCCGGCCGATGCGCAGTCGTCCTTGTCCCACTGGAGCACCGAGCGGCCCTCCATGCGGGCCCACTCGACCGGGCAGTACTCGATGAGCGGACGGTCGGCCATCACCATGCCGCCGGAGTGGATGCCGAGATGGCGCGGGAACCCGTCGATCTGCCGGGCCAGCTCGAGAAGGAACGGGGCAATGGTGAAACCACCCGGATCGCCCTGCTCGCTGGATCGCTGCTCGCTGGCGACGTCGTCGATGCTGCTCCAGCCGTCGAGCTGCTTGGTGATGGCGTCGGCCTGGCCCGGCGACATGCCGCAGGCCCGGGCCATCTCCCGCAGGGCCGAGCGGGTGCGGTAGGTGATGACGTTGGCGACCTGGGCGGCCCGGTCGCGCCCGTAACGGTCGAAGACGTACTGGATGACCTCCTCGCGGCGGCCGTTCTCGATGTCGAGGTCGATGTCGGGCGGGCCATCACGCTCGGGTGACAGGAACCGCTCGAAGAGCAGCCCGAGCCCCACGGCATCGGCCTTGGTGATGCCCAACGCGTAACAGGCGGCACTGTTGGCGGCGCTCCCCCGCCCCTGGCAGTAGATACCCTCCCGCTCGCAGAACGCCACGATGTCGTGCACAGCCAGGAAGTAGCCGGGGAACCCGAGCTCGTCGATGATCGCCAACTCGTAACCGATACGCCGCAAGGCTTCCTCGTGGCGGGGATGGGCGCGGGGGTAACGCCGCAGCGCCCCTTCCCAGACCAGCTCGCGCAGCCACGACATCTCGGTGTGACCGTCGGGGATACCGAAGTTGGGCAGGTTGGGTGCGGCGAGCAGCAGATTGAACGCCGCAGCCTCGGCGATCTCGACGGTGCGATCGACGGCTCCGGGCCAGCGGGCGAATCGGCGTCGCTGCTCGGCCGCCGAGCGGAGATGGGCCAACGGGCTGCCGGGGAGCCAGCCGTCGATCTCATCGAGGCTGCGCCGGGCTCTCACCGCGGCGATGGCCGTGGCCAACGGGCGCTGGCGGGTCGTGGCGTAGTGCACGTTGTTGGTGGCCACCACGCCGACGGCGGCGCCGCCCCGGACGGCCAACTCGGCGAGCTGGTCGTTGCGATGCCGGTCGAGGGGATCGCCGTGGTCCCACAGCTCGACGAGCACCCGGTCGCGCCCGAACGCCTCGACCAGCCGGTCGAGCGCCCGCCGAGCCGCTCGGGGACCGTCGTCCGCCAGGGCCCTGGGGACGGTGCCCTTGCGGCAGCCCGTCAGCACGAACCAGGAGTCGTTGGCGGTGCTCGGCTCGGGGTGCAGGTGGACGGGCGCCCGGGCATCCTCGGCCAGGAGCTCGATGGCGGTGCGCGGTGCTCCCTTCTCGCCGGCCATCTGGGCCCGACTGATGGCCCGGGCCAGGCGGGCATGGCCGACCGGCCCCTCGGCCAGCACGACCAGATGCTCACCGGGGGGATCGGCGACACCGTTCGCCGGTTCGATGAGCAGACCCTCCTCGCCCCGGCTGCTCAGGGTGAGCTCGGCCCCGAAGATCGTGGGCAGCCCCAACGCCTTGGCCGCCTTGGCGAAACGTACGATGCCGTAGAACCCGTCGTGGTCGGTGAGCGCCAGGGCGCACAGACCCAGCCGCACCGCCTCGTCGACCAGCTCCTCGGGATGACTGGCCCCGTCGAGGAACGAGAAGTTCGAATGGCAGTGCAGCTCGGCATAGCCGTGGGAAGGGGCAGAACCGTTGGAGGGGAACACCTGTTCGACAGTAGGCGAACTGATGTTCGATCTTCAAGGTGGGCCTGTCTCCCGGCACCTGCGAGGGCGTCAGACTCGTGCGACGTCGACCGGGCGCAAGCTGTCTCGAACGAGCACCCGGAGATCGTCGGGATCGCTGGTCAGGACGAGCGCCGGTGCGGAGCGTGCTGCGAGCGCGGCGACGACGGCATCGGTCGCGGAGATCGTGGCGACCCGGCCGGTGCGTGTGCGCATGCGGCCGGCGTCACGCGCACGTTGCTCACTCACCTCGCGGACCTGGCACATGCGCAGGAGCTGATTCGTGTGGAAGTCGCGCCGGTGGTCGCCCGTCAGCACCTCGGTCAGGACCACCGCCGGAACCTGCGGAGGCCACTGGCCTCGCCGACGGAGCTCGGCCATCCGGGCCCGCCGGCCGGCGAGTGCACTCACCGCCGCCGTCGAGGACCGTTCTGCACTTTTTGGGGAGGGGTCAGGGTTTGAGGCGGTAGCCGACGCCGCGGACGGTCTCGATGGTGGCAGCGCCGAAAGGCCGGTCGATCTTGGTCCGGAGGGCGCGGACGTGGACGTCGATGACGTTCGACGCTCCGTCGTATGCAAAGTCCCAGACATGGTCGAGGATGGCCTGGCGGGTCAGCACCTGGCCCGAGTGGCGCAACAGCACCTCGAGCAGGGCGAACTCCCGGGCGGTCAGCTCGATCTCCACCTCACCCCGGTGGACCTGGTGGGTTGCCGGATCGAGCACGAGATCGCCGACCACGAGCACGGCCGGCCGATCGACGAGCGACCGCCGGGTCAACGCCCGCAGTCGGGCATGCAGCTCCTCGATCGCGAAGGGCTTGGCCAGGTAGTCGTCGGCCCCGGCGTCGAGCCCGGCCACGCGGTCTTCGATCTGGCCCCGACCGGTGAGGAGGATGGGCGTCCAGCAGTTGTTGGCCCGGAGCTGACGGGTCACTGCGAGGCCGTCGGGAGCGGGGATGCCGACATCGAGCACGATCGCTCCGAACACG
>JANLSK010000079.1:0-3206 GCA_031362415.1 Actinomycetes bacterium
TTGGTGCGGCGCTGCAACACCTGGATGGTGCGCCGGATCTCGTCGTCACGGCCGATCACCGGGTCGAGCTTGCCGGCACCGACCATGGTGTGCAGCTCGTCGATAAAAACAATCGTCTGGCCTTCGTCCTGCGCCAGTTCCTTGAGCACGGTTTTCAGGCGCTCTTCAAACTCGCCGCGGTACTTGGCGCCGGCAACCATGCCGCCGATGTCGAGGGCGATGAGGCGCTTGTCTTTCAACGACTCGGGGACGTCGCCCGCGACGATGCGCCGGGCCAGCCCCTCGGCGATGGCGGTCTTACCCACGCCGGGCTCGCCGATCAGCACCGGGTTGTTCTTGGTGCGACGGGACAGCACCTGGATGACGCGGCGGATCTCGTCGTCGCGACCGATCACCGGATCGAGCTTGCCCCGACGGGCTTCCTCGGTGAGGTCGCGTCCGTAGCGTTCCAGCGCCTGGTACTGGCCCTCGGGGTTCTCGCTCGTGACCCGGTGTGAGCCCCGCACGTCCTTCAAAGCGTCGAGGACGGCGTCGCGGCTGATGCCCGCAGTGCGGAGCAGATCGCCCACGCCCCCGGGGACCGCCGTCATGGCAAGGAGCAGGTGCTCGACCGAGAGGTAGTCGTCGCCCAGGGTGGTGCGCTCGGTGTCGGCGCCTTCGAGGACCTGGAAGGCCTCTCGGGCGATCGCGGCGTCCTGGGTGGCGCCGTACACCTGGGGTTGCTTGGCCAGCTCAGCCTGCACCTTGTCGCGTATGGGCTTGGGGGCCACGCCGATCTTGCCCAGCACGGGGAGCACGATCCCGTCGCTCTGGCCCAGCAGCGCGTCGAGCAGGTGGAACGACGTCACCTGGGTGTGGTTGCGCTCGCGAGCCAGCGACTGCGCCGCCTGCACCACCTCGGTGGTCTTCTTGGTGAACTTGTTGGGGTCGAGTGCCATGTGTGCCTTCTCTGTGCTCAGCCCCCCGGAAGGTCCGACGCCCCCGCGCCGGTACTGACGACGTTGCTCAGCTCCCGCTCGCTACCGCTGGAACCTGACGACCGTTTGGTTGAGGGGCACCAGGTCGCGTCGGTACGACCGGTGCACCTGATCGAGTGCCCACCGGGCTTCCCGACGGGTCTGGTCGAGCTCGGCCCGAAGTCGTGCGATCTCGTCGTGGGCTTGGGCCAGCAGGTCCTGCATGTGGATCGCGTGAAGTGCCCCGGTCAACGACATGCCGTCGTTGGTGAGCTCCTGGATCATCTGGAGCCGTCTGATGTCGGCTGCCGAGTATCGCCGTGAGCCACCCGGTGTGCGTTGCGGCTCGATGAGACCCTTGCGCTCGTAGATGCGCAGGGTCTGCGGGTGCATGCCGGCCAGCTCGGCGGCCACCGAGATGACGAAAACCGCTCGGGTGTCGTCGGTGTCAGCCATCGGTGCTCACCTCCTCAGGTGGCCTCGAGGTGCGCTCGAGGCGATTCCTTGATCGTGGCGGCCAGCTTCTCGAGTGCCTTCTTCTCGTCGCCGCTCACATGACGGGGTACCGCCACCTCGATGGTGACGACCAGATCTCCCTTGGCGCCGTTGGCCTTGGCGATACCGCGGCCTCGTACGCGCATCAACTTGCCCGAGGGGGTACCGGCCGGGACCTTGATGGTGACGGGCTCGTCGAGGGTCGGGATGCGGATCTCGGCGCCCAGTGCGGCCTCGGGGTAGGTGACGGGCACGGTGAGCGTGAGGTTGTTGCCGTCCCGTCCGAAGATCCGATGCGGCCGCACCTCGACCAGTACGTAGAGATCGCCGGACGGGCCGCCGTTGGTGCCATCGAGGCCTCGCCCGGCGATACGGATCCGTTGCCCGTTGTCGACACCGGCCGGGACGCGCACGGTGACCTCGCGAACCTCACCCTGGGCCGGATATCGGACCGTGGTCTGTACGCCGTGCGCCGCCTCGAGGAAGTCGAGGTGAACCGCGGTCTCGAGATCGCGACCTTTGCGGGGGCTGGTGCGCCCGCGCCCACCCGAGCCGCCGCTGTTGAAGAGCTGGCTGAACAAGTCGGAGAAGGAGGCGTCGTCGTCGAGGTCCTCGAACCGGATGTGCGTCGCACCTCGGGGTCCGGCTCCGAAGCCGGCGAACCCGCCGCCGCCACCGAGGCCACCGGGGCCCACGCCCGATGCGACCATCCGGCGAACTTCGTCGTACTCCTTGCGCTTGTCGGCGTTCGACAGCACTTCGTACGCCGCCGAGATGGCCTTGAAGCGATCCTCGGCCTTGGCGTCGCCCGGGTTGGCGTCGGGGTGGAACTCCTTGGCGAGGGTTCGGTACGCCTTGGTGATGTCCTTGTCGGTGGCGCCCGACGGCACCCCGAGCTCCTTGTAATAGTCCTTTTCAAACCATTCACGCTGTGGTGCCATGTGCGTCACCTCCTCCGCGATCGAAGCCGCCGTACACTCCTACTTCGCCACCTTGACCATGGCGGGCCGAAGCACCCGGCCCTTGAGGTGATACCCGGCCCGCATGACCTCGACGACGACGGGTTCGTCGCCGCCTTCATCAACCTGCATCACGGCATCGTGCAAGGACGGGTCGAAGGCCTGAGCGAGGGCCTCGACCCGTTGCAGGCCGGCCTTTTCCAGGACGCCCACCATCTGGGCGTACGTGAGCTCGATGCCTTTTTTCACCTTGGCGTGCTCGTCGGGGAGCTCGACGACGCTCATCATGGCCAGATCGAAGGCGTCGAGAACGGGGAGGAGCTCCTCGACGAGACGCTCCGACGCCCGCTCGCTGAGCGCAGCCTGATCGCGAGCCGAGCGCTTCCGGAAGTTGTCGAAATCGGCCTGGAGCCGCTGCAAGTGGAGGAGGTACTCGTCGCGCTCCGCAGCGAGCACCTCGACCTCGGTCGGTGGGTTGTCGTCGACGATCTCGGCGTCGGCGACGTCTTCGGTGGAGCCCATGCGATCGACGAAACCGATCACGTCGATGTCGATGTCGACATCGCTCGACCGGCCCGTCGGCTCGGTTGGCTCGGGGGTCGCGGGGACGGACTCGCCGTCCCCGACGATCCACTGCTGGTCGTTCATGACGTTCAGCTCGCCTGCTCGTCGACGATCTCGGCGTCGGCGATGTCGTCACCGGCCCAGGTGTTGCCGCCTGCGTCGCCTGCGCCGCCGGCGCCGCCCGCCCCTCCGGCCTGGGCCGCCGACGCGGCCTGGGCCGCCTCCTCGTACA
>JANLSK010000182.1:0-14727 GCA_031362415.1 Actinomycetes bacterium
ATGAAGCGCTCGATGCCCAGCTCGTCGAGCGCCGCGGCATCGGCCCACGACGGCTGCGACACCGCCACATGGCAATTCTGGCGGAAGTAGTCGGTCGCCAACTGGGGGAGGACGTGCTCCTTGGTGTACTTGATCTCGCCCGTCTCGCCCGTGTCGCGGATCGAGGCCAGGGTGGCGTCGAGGCGACGCAGCAACGGTGGCAGCCAGGCGCAGCCCTGCTCGGCCATCACGAACTTCAGCCGGGGATGGCGCTCGAACACCCCGCCGAGCAGCAGGTGCAAGAAGGGCCTCTGCGAGTGGAACCCGGCCTCGGCAATGTAGAGGAGCTGGGCCACCGGCTCCTTGCCGTAATCGGGAACCCCAGTCCCCCCATGGGCATTGACCGGAACCTCCATCTCCTCGGCCGCGGCCCAGAACGGGTCGTAGTACCGGTCGAACAGCGGCTTCACCCAGGTGCAGTCGGGCGCGACGTTGGGGATGAGCACCCCGCCGCGCAGGCCGTTGTCCTTGATGAAGCGCAGGTCTTCGAGCGCGTCGTCGATGTCGTTGAAGAACACCTGGCCCACACCCGCCCGTTTGGCCGGGAACTCGTTGCACCACTCGACCAGCCACCGGTTGTGGGCCCGGACTCCGGCCAAGCGGTGCGCGTAGTCCTCGGGACGGGGCGGTGCTGCGAACAGCACGAAGCTGGGGAAGAACGGCGGCACCGTGTTGGGGTAGACGACCTCGCCCACCACCCCGTCGGCGAGCTGCTGGCTATTGCGCATGTCGTTGTCCCAGTTGCGCAACCGGCGATTGTCGCCCAGGTCCTTGAACGGGTTCTTGTACTTCCCCCGCCACGCGTCGAAGTCGTCGAGGAACGCCGGATCGAGGTGCTCCCGGTACGCCGCATGGCTCCCGCCCCCATGGCTGTCAGCCGTGATGATCGTGTAGTGATCGGTCCCCCGGCTCGGTGCTGTCGCCATCAGCCGTCCTCCTCGTGTGTCGGTGGCGCCTCCAGTCGTGGCGCCCGCCTGTACCTCAACCCTAGACCCCGCTTGGGCGGCGTCACTCGCCGGATCGACTCCGGAAGCCTTGCCACGTTCGAACCTGGAGCTCCCCCCGGAAACTGTGGCAGGTGGTGGACGGGGCGACCCCGTCCACCACCGTCGCGGAAGAGGAGTGACGTCATTTCGATTGCTGCCCCGACACGGACCGCTGCATCACCAACTCCGGCAACGACACCCGCACCAGTTGCGAACGCTGACCTCGAGCGCCCCACCCCCCGAGCAAAGTTCAGTACGACGTCACATGCGATGTCCAAGTGAACAATGCTCGTTGGGGTTCACCCGATCAGCCTTCCCCGCCCTGGGCGGAACGGCGGCGATATGCGGTGAGGGCCATCTCGAGGCCGGCTTTGACCAGGCGGTCGTTGTCCTTGGAGATGAAGCGGTGCACCCGGCGTTCGAGCAGCACGCGCATGATCGGGTTGAAGACGTGGTAGGTCTCCCGGAAGTGCACCCGGGTGCGGCCGTCGCCGAGATCCTCGTAGCGATGGCGGCCTTCCGCCTGTGACCACAAGGGTTTGCCGATCGCGTCGTACTTCGACGACACGCCGGGCACGACCTCGCTGACCATCTCCCACGACTGGGCCCGTCCCCCCGAGAGCAGGTAGCGGGGCACCCGGAACCAGCAATGGCGCACCAGACCGTCGCCGTGCTCGTCGCCCTCGTGGAGGATCTCGATGCGGACGGGTCCGTGCTCGATGACCCGCTTCTCCCCCGGGCCGAGCTTGGGGTTCGAGGGGTGAGTCGCGGCCCACAACTCCAACGGCGGTGCATCGATGATGAACGAGTACTCGTGCACCTGCATGGCCCAGGCCTCCCTTGCGGCTGCGGCGACAGTGACTACAGCGCGAAGTCGATGACGGTCCGGGCGACGGTCCCGGCCCGCATGGCGTCGTAGCCCTCGTTGATCTCGGAGAGCGGGCGCCGGGCCGACACCATCTCGTCGAGGAGCAGGCGCCCGTCGAGGTACATCTCGATGTAGGCCGGCATGTCGGTTCGGAACCGGTTGGAACCCATGAGCGAGCCCTGGATGCGCTTCTCGGTCGCGAACAGGTCGGCGCCGGGGATCTCGATGTTCACGCCGGGCGCGATCATGCCGATGATCGTGGCCGTGCCCCGCTTGCCCAGCATGGCGTAGCACTGCTCGGCCGTGGCCTTGAGCCCGATGGCCTCGAACGAGAAGTCGACTCCCCCACCGGTGAGCTCGCGCACGGCTTCCACGGCATCGACCTTCGATGCGTCGACGACATGGGTGGCCCCGAGCGCTTGGGCCCGTTCGAGCTTCTCGGCCGACACGTCGACGGCGATCACCGGTGTGGCTCCGGCGAGACGGGCACCCTGCACGGCTGAGAGCCCGATACCGCCACAGCCGACGACGACGACCGAAGCCCCGGCGGGAACTCGCGCCGTGCGGAACACGGCTCCGAGCCCGGTCATGACACCGCATCCGATGAGCGCGGCCACGTCGAGCGGCGCGTCGTCGCGGATCTTCACCACCCCGTGCTCGTGCACCAGCATCTGCTCGGCGAAGCCGCCCAGGGCCGCGAATGGCGTCACCGGTGACCCGTCGTAAACCCGCCGTAGAGCGGGCTCCGGTCGGGCCCGCATCGCGTTGGCATTGTCGCACAGGTGCGGATGGCCGCTCAGACACCAGCGGCACTGACCGCAGAACAACGAGACACAGGCGATCACGTGGTCGCCGGGGGCCACGTAGCTCACGTCGGAGCCGACCGCCTCCACCACACCGGCCGACTCGTGGCCCATCACCGCCGGCGGCTCGAGCTGCCATACGCCGTCGATGAAGTGCAGATCGCTGTGGCACAGGCCCGCATACGCGGTGCGGATCAGCACCTCACGCGGCCCGGGAGCGGCGACGTGGAGGTCGTCGATCTCGAGCCGGCCGGGAATGGTGTTCAGGACGGCTGCACGCATCACTGCTCCCCCGTTGGACGTCGGCCGAGATGGCTGGCGCCAGGCTATGAGCTACGCGAGATTGTTCGCCAGAGTTGGCACATTTCCCTTGTGTTCATTGGGGTTGGGGTGCAGAGTCGAATGTATGTTCGACACTGGTTCCGATCTCGAGGTACAGCTCGGCGAACGTTTCGGTGAACAGTTCGCGGCCTGGTTCGACCGGCTCGATGCCACCGCCGATCCGGACTTGATCGCGGCTGGTTTCGCGGTGCGTGATCGTCTTGCGTGTGTGGTGTCGGGGGCGGTGTCACGGTTCGATGCCGAGCACGGGTATGTGGCCGATGGGGCGTTGAGCACCCGGGCCTGGCTCCAGAACCTGGCCCGTCTCGACGAGGCCGAAGCCGCTCGTACGATCAAGACGGCACGCCGGTTACGGCGCTGGCCGGTCACCACGGCGGCGTGGGAGTCGGGTGTCTTGTCAGCCGGGCAGGTCACCACGATCGTGAACCTCGTCGGTTCCAACGAACGGCTCGTGTCACTGTTCGTCGAGCACGAGACCGAGATCGTGGCCGGTCTGGCCGATCTCACCGTGTTCGACACCATGATCGCCATACGCCGCTGGCGTCAGCTCGCTCACCAACAGATCGACAGTGAACCCGACCCGACACCTGAGGCCGACCCTGAACCGGGGCCGGAACCGGAACATCACCCGGACGATCGGCCTGAACGCGATCCTGATCCGATCGTACAATCCTTATACTTGTCCACCTATTTCGATGGGCACTGGCGGCTCGACGTACCGCCACTGCACCTGGCCCGCCGGCTGCGACGTCCCCGCCCGGCGTTGCCACGCCCATCACGAACCCGCCTGGATCCACGGCGGCACCACCGACATCGCCGCCATGCGACTGCTGTGCTGGTTATGCAGAATTCGGCATAATGCACCGGCCACCACTGGCTCCGCCACCAACCCGGCTGGCACGCCAAGATCCTGTCCGACACCACCTACCAAGTCACCAGCCCCAAAGGCAAGACCTTCACCAGCCACCCCCGATGTTGAGAACCGCCGTCCCTGCGTAGGCTGCTGTGGTTGGCGACCTACAAGGGAGATCGGCCCATGAGAGCCGTCGTGATGCGCGCCGGGGCACTTGTGGTCGACGACATCACCGAGCCTGCGCCGGGCCCCGGCCAGGCGTTGGTGGAGGTGCTGGCCTGCGGTATCTGCGGCTCCGACCTCCACGCGCTGGCTCACACCGACGACTTCGCCGAGACGGCAGCCATCTCGGGCGACGCGCTCTTCCGGTTCCGCCCCGAGCGCGATCTCGTGATGGGCCATGAGATGTGCACCCGCGTGCTCGACGTGCACCCGTCGGTCTCATCGGTGCGGACGGGCGACGTGCTCGTCGGGATGCCGATCGTGGTCGAGGCCGACGGGGTCCATTGCATCGGCTACACCAACGACCACAACGGGGGTTTCGCCGAGCGCATGGTGATCACCGCCGACGTGGCCATCCACGTCCCCGACGGCGTCGACCCTCGACACGCCGCGCTGGCCGACCCCATCGCCGTCGGCATCAACGGCGTGTGGCGTTCCCGAGCCGAGGCGGGACGGGCCGCCTACGTCGCCGGCTGCGGCCCCATCGGGTTGGGGACGATCCTCGCGCTGCGCAGAGCCGGGCTGGGCCCGATCATCGCCGCCGACCATTCGCCGCTGCGTCGCCGGCTGGCTGAGCATTGCGGAGCCGACGAGGTGCTCGACCCGGGAGCCATCGACCTGGCGAGCGCGATGGGGCGCCTCCCGACGAGCGCGACGGCGCCGCCGGTGTTGTTCGACTGTGTCGGCGTTCCTGGGCTCATCGACCAGTTCATCGTGGCCGCGCCGCGCCGGAGCACCGTGGTGGTACTGGGCGCGTGCATGCCGCCGGACCGGTTCCGGCCGATGCTGGCGCAATGGCGTGATCTCACCTTCGAGTTCGTGCTCTCGGGGCCGCCCGACAGCTACGACCGGGCCCTGGCCATCGTGGCCGACGCACCCGTCGACCTCGAACCGCTCATCACCGCCACCGTGGGCCTCGACGGTGTCGCGCAGGCGTTCCGCGACCTGGCCGATCCGGCCCAGCATTGCAAGATCATCGTCTGTCCCACCGCGGCATAGCGCCGGAGAGCAGCCGCATCCCTCGACGGTGTCGCCCTGTGGAGGAGTCCGCACCGGCCAGACGGCGTTGCCCAGAAGCCCGGTCAGTCCCGGTCGATGGTCCACCGGATGGTCAGCCCCAGGGACAGGCTCTCCCCCGGGGCAAGCACCCGCGGGAAGGCGTTGAAGGAGTTGAAGGCGTCGGGGGCGTCGGTCTGCGGCTCGATGCACACCATGTCGTCTCGGCGGTCGTAGACCACCCAGATGGAGCAGGTCGACTCGAATCTGAGCGACAGGGCGCCGGGCCATGAGAGCTCGGGCGCATCCGTGATGCCCTCGAAACAGTCGTCCCAGGGGCCGGGCACCGGCGCCACTCGCTCGCCCGTGGGGATCCCGTCGGTATCGAGCGCCAACATCCGCTCGGCCGTGAACCCCACGACGGCGGCTGCGCCATGCCCCAGACGCCTGCGTAGGCACGGATGCCAGCCCAGCACCGCGGGCATCGGCTCCGTCCCGGCGGTGATGCTGAGGTGAAGGTGAACGGCATCAGCTCCCAACGTGAACCGCTGCTCGGCCCGTCCTCCGAAGGCCCATCGATCATCGAGGTCGAGCCCGAGCCAGCCGTTGCCGCAGACCTCCCATGCGGCGCGGTAGCCGAGCCCATGAATCGCATGCGGTGCAAGATCGACGTCGACTGCACGCTCGACTCCGCGGAACGTGAAGCGCCCATGGCGGAGCCGTCCAGCCCAGGGCACCATGGCGTAGCAGCCCCAGCTGAGGTCGTCGTTACCGCACCGTGGGGCCAGGAGCTCCTCGCCGGCGACCTCCAAGGAGGCGAGCCGACCGCCGTGCGCGGGGTCGATGCGCGCCACGACCGTTCCTGCGGTGAGCTCCATCACAGCGAAACCTCGACCCTCTCGATGGCACGCTCAGCGCCGGAGGACACGGGCCAGCCAACCTGACGGGCGGCCTTCCGACGATCGGGAATCCCGGGCTGCGACCCGTTGCGCCCGTGCCACCGTCCTCGCCCGCTTGACCTCGACCCGACGCTCGGCGCCGCTCATCGGGGCGCGCCACTCCCCCACCGAGCGCCATGACGGATCGCCCCGGCGATACGCCAGCAACGCCGCCTCCATCGTGGCGCGATCCACTCCGTTGGGTATCTCGCCCGCCACCGCAGCCGCCGCGGCCGTGCCGTGGTGCAACGCGTACGGCCCGTCGTCGGAGCCGGCTGCTTCGATGAAGTCGCCGCCGTCAACGAGGCCCACGAACTCGATCGACCCCGCCGCCATGCTCACGAGCGCCTCGACGAGCTGCGCCTCCGTGACGTCGCGCACGATCGCTCCCGAGCGCGTGCCCACGGGGTCGGCCACGGCGCCGGTGTCGAAGAGCGTGGCGAACAACGACGACCCACCCGGCATTCGCATGTCCATCGTTCGCGCTCCCTCTCCGGGCATCGTCCTGTGCGCCGTCGCCATCGCCATCGCATCGTCGGGAGTCAGAACACCCGTGGCCGCGACGCTGGCGACCGACCTGAGCACCTGACGCCGACGAGCGAGCCACGCACCGTTCAGGCTCGGTTGGTCCAATCGAAGTCGTAGTAGATCCAGTTGCTGTTCTCGAAGCTGAGATCGAGGCCTTCGGCTTCCACGTGGAAGGTGCCCTGGCCGCAATCGCCACGGGTCCAGATGAACCCGGTGTCCAACACGATGGCGGCGTAGTGGTCCTCGCCGGTGACGGGGTTCTTCAACGTGGTGCCCGTGGCTTCGCCCACCCCGGGGATGCGGAAGCCGCTGTGGATCCCGTTGTCGTCGATCTCGACCTCGGCCCGCACCACGCCCGAGACCGCGTAGGTGGTGCCGAGGATCGACCAGGGCAGACCACCGAGCTGGCCGGTGAAGATCTGGGCCAGGCAGCCGAGCTGCTCGTCGGTCACCGCCGGCGGGACGACGAACACCGCCTTGCCGTTGCCGTCGTGAATGGCCTTGGGCCAGGCGATGATCGCCACGGCCTTGATGCCCGAGAGGTCGACGTCGCCGCAGTGGCCCTCTACGATGTGGGTGCCGACGGCAGCCTGGCAGCTCCCGTCGGGCGATGTCGGGAACCCCGAGAAGTTACAGGTGCAGCCGGGCTGGCAGTTGCAGAACTCGTAACCCTTGCCCCGCAAGCGCCAGGTGGTCGTGGCGGTGGTCTCGGTGGTGGTCATGGTGAGCCTCCTCAGGTGAGCGTGGTGAGCGACGACGGGTGCACGAAAAGCACGATCCCGAGCACGACGAAGACGACAGCGGCAGCGGTCGCCACCTGCTCGCCCCGGGGCGCGTTCTTCTCGGTGAGGATGAGCGCAGCCAGTCCCAGCATCCACGCCAGGTTCATCGTCCCCATGGCCACGAGCACGGCCATCAGCGCCCAGCAGCAGCCGACGCAGTACCCACCGTGCCAGGCGCCCATCCGCAGGGCCCCGAGGGGCCTGGCGATCGACGAGCCGAAGCGCAAGAAGAACGAGATCGGCGAACGGCAGTGGCGCAGGCACACCGACTTGAGCGGCGTGAGCTGCCACACCGCAGCAGCGACCAGCACGGTACCGGCGAGTCGAGCGGCCCACGGCCGACCGTCACCGATGGGCTCCATGAGAGCCCGCCAGGCCAGGTACGCCGGAAGCCCGAGCGACGTCCACACGGCGATGTAGCCACCCACGAAGAACCACAGGGGCGCCACCCGTCCGGCCGTGGCGGCCCGGGCGTAGAGCTTCACGACCGGCGAGATGGCCGGAAACATCATGGCGGTCATCATGGCCAGCCAGGCCACGAGGAACGCGCCGACCGACAAGACCTCGTTCGACGCCATCTCCATCTCGGCCATGGCTCCCGAGCTCGCCGACATGTCGTCGACCATGCGCGCCGACCACCACCAGCCGACAGCGGCGAAGGCGAGGAGCGTCAGCGGAAGGCCGACATCGACGGCTCGAACTCGGAGACGGCTCGAGGTCCCGATTCCCACGCCAGACGAGACCATGGAGCCCCACCTTTCGCCGTACCCGGACAGCGTACGCCTTCGGTCGGCGAACGACCAGGGCCAAATTCGCGGCGTGTACAGTCGGGCACCCCCGAGGATCGAGCGCTACGACATGAGCGGAAGCTGGCAACCAGATCCGACCCATCGGCACCAGTACCGCTGGTGGAGCTCCACGGCATGGACCGAGCACGTGAGCACCAACGGCCAGCTCGGCGTGGACCCGATCCCGAGCCCAGCCGGAGCGTCGCCGCCGCCGCCGCCCGGACCCGCCGTTCCTCCGCCTCCCGGTCGCGCGTTCGCCCCCGGCTCGCCCACGCCGGCGGGGTCCGCTGGACGGGGCTCGCGGAGGACGATCGTCGGCATCATCGCCGCCGTGGTTGTCGTGGCCTTGGGCGTCGGAGCGTTCCTTGTCGTCTCTGGCGGCAACGACGACAACGAAGACGAGAGCGCCAACGACTCCGATTCCGAGCAGGAGTCGGCCTCGAGCAGCGACGGTCTGGGCTCGGCGCTGTCGGATGTGATCGACGAGGCCGGCTTGAGCGACGACTGCCCGCTCATCGACAGCGACGACCTGGCGTTCGTCCTCGGCGATCTGGGTGAGGCCACCGATGTCTCGAGCGGCCCCGACGACGTCACGCTCGACGACGGCGCCACCCCCTCCGTCTACTGCAATGTGCTCACCGACAACGGCTTGGTGAGCATGTCGGCGGCTCTCACGTCGCTCTCGGCCGAGGACTTCCTCGACGAATCGATCGGGCTCTTCGAAGCGGCAGCCGATGCCACGCTCACGCCCGTGACCGGCGACGCGCCCGTGGCCGCCGAAGCCGGCACCGTGGCCGGGACGTGCCTCAGCGACAGCGAGCAGCTCGGCGACCAGTGCCGGTACGCCTGGACCGACGGTACCGTCCAGTTGAGCTTCGCCGATGTGACGGCCGATCTCGACCCCGAGCTGGCGTTCGAGATCCTCGACCGCTTCGTCGCCACCGCCCTCGACCGCTTCGGGGAGTGAGCCGAGGGGAACCGGCGCCGGCCGGAGCGGCCTAGGTCGGAGGGCTCGTGGCGGTCACCGCCAGCGTTGCACTTTGGAGCTCGGAGCCGTCGTCGACGACACGGCCGTCGCGCATGCGGACGATCCGCTGGGCGGCGTCGGCGACGGGCTGATCGTGGGTGACGAGAAGGATCGTCTGGCCGCCCGAGTGGAGTCGGCGGAACAGCTCGAGGATCTCCTCGCCGCCCTCGGAGTCGAGCGCGCCCGTGGGCTCGTCGGCCAACACGATCGTCGGCTCATTGGCGAGCGCCCGGGCGATGGCCAGGCGCTGACGCTGCCCACCCGAGAGCACCCCCGGGGCCTGGCGGGCCTTGTCGGGGAGGCCCAGGAGATCGAGGAGGTCTCGGGCCCGGGTCTCGGCCTTCTTGCGCTTCACGCCGGCGATGAGCGCAGGCATGACCACGTTCTCCTGCACCGTCATGCCTTCGAGCAGGTTGAAGAACTGGAACACGATGCCGATGTGCTTGCGGCGCATGAGCGCGAGCTGATCGTCGGACAGCCCGACGAGTGACTGCCCGGCCACCGAGATCTCTCCCTCATCGGGAGTGTCGAGCCCGGCGACCACGTTCAGCATTGTCGACTTCCCGCATCCTGACGGGCCCATCACGGCGACGAACTCGCCCCGGCGCACCGTGAGGTCGGCGCCGCGCAGGGCCCGGACGGGTGCCGTCTCGGCCTCGAACGTGCGGTACAGACCCACCGCTTCGATCGCCAGATCGTCGTTCATGATGGGGCTCCTGTCTCGACCTGCGTGGGGAATCGGTAGGCGACGACCGGGGTGTCGCGCCCCTTGACGAGTTGCGGCGCCAGCTCCTCGTGATCGACGGGAACGGTAGCCAGCTCACGCCAGTTCGGCTCGGAGCACACGGTTTGCCCGGGCGCCGCGAGCTGCTGGAGTCGGTTGCAGAGGTTCACGGCATCGCCGATCACCGTGTACTCGAGGCGCTCCTCGGACCCCATGATGGCGGCGGCCACGGTGCCCGTCGACAGTCCGATCCCGAGCCCGAACGGCGGCAGACCCTCGGCACACCAGCGTTCGTTCACTGCGGCTTGAGCGGCGTGCATGGCAATGGCGGCGGCGAGGGCGCGGTCGGCGTGGTCGGGGCAGGGCTCGGGCGCGCCGAACACGGCCATCACCGCGTCGCCGACGTACTGCATCACCGTTCCGGTCTGGTCGAGGATGGCCCGGTTCATCTCCGCCCGGTGCACGTTCAGCTGCGCCACGATCTGCGCCGGCTCGGCATGCTCGGCGATCGTCGTGTAGCCCCGGATGTCGGACATCAACACGGTCACGACGCACTCCTCGCTCTCACCGATCGCCTTGCCGCCCCGCAAGAGCCGTTCGGCCACGCCGCCCGGCAGCAGCCGACTCAGCGACTCGCTCTGCTCCTCCCGATCCACGATCGCCTCGTGCAGCATCCGCAGCCGTCGCAGGGCCCCCTGCTGGCCCGCGCTGGCACCGTCGGCGAGGACCCGGAAGAGCCGCTCGACGTCCTCGGCCACCGCGGCCGCAGTCGTGGTACGGGCGAGCGCGATCGCCTTCAGCGGCCGGCCCGCGGCCACGAAGCCGAGCAGTTCCTCGTCGGCGGGCGCCAGATCCCCGGGCCGCTGGACCGGACGCACCAAGGCATCGACGATCGACGGGTCGAGCATCGAGCCACCCTGGGCCACCATGCGGATGGCGCTGGCGAGCTGGTCGCCTTCGGCGATGCGGTCCTTCAACAGGTACGCATATCCCGAAGCCCCTTCGGAAAGCAGCGCCACGGCGTAGTCGGGATCGTCGTACTGCGAGAGGATCACGACGCCCGTCCCCGGATGACGCTTGCGGATGAGCTGCGCGGCGTCGATGCCTTCCCGCTGGAACGCCGGGGGCATGCGGATGTCGGTGACGACGACCTGGGGCGCGGCAACCTCGGCCCCGGCCACGAGCGAGTCGTAGTCGTCGGCGACCCCGACCACCTCGATGTCCTTGACCCGGGCCAGCATGGCCCGCACGCCTTCGCGCACGATGATGTTGTCGTCGGCGAGGAACACCGTGATCGTGGCCGTCTCCATGGATGCCATTGGAGCGCATGGGGCTCGCCCGGAACAGGGGGCAGGCCGGGAGAACGGGGTGGGGCCAGCACCACCACCGGTCGTCCGGCCTGCGCCCTGTTCGCTCCGGCCGTCGATCCGTACGGTCACACCATGCGCCATGAAGCTGCCGTCACATCCCTCTCGTGGATCCCGATGGAAGCCATCTCCGGGTTGCCGAAGCTGCCCTTCCGGATGGGTACGTTCCACTATGACGAAGTGCCACCCGACGATCTCGGTGGGCCCGCGAGCGACACCGCCGATGGCCACGCCGATGCCGATGCCGATGCCGACGCCGACGCCGGTTCGGTCGTGGGCCGCCTCGAAGAGCTGCGCCTGGCCGATCGTTTCCGTTTCGCCAATCACCTCGAGGCCTGGATCGAGGTCGTCGACGGGCGCATCGTGGATGCCGGCTACGGCGGTGAGGGCCGCATCGGCGCCACCAGGGTGAAGCTCGGCGGCGCAGCGTGGTTCGTCACCGCGGTGGCCCTCCCCGACCGGAGGTCGGAACCCGAGTGGGGCGACGGCTGGGTGCGGTTCTCCCAGACAGCCGGTGGTCGCACCGGTGTGCCGGCGCCGCGCACGGTGCGCCGGCCGCCGTTCGTGCAGTGGCGCGCCCCCATCGCCTGGACCACCCTCACGCTCACGGTGCACGCCGACGGGCGGAACGATTCGGAGCTCACCGGCGCCAGCCCGTTCCCCCGTCACTGGGTGTACGACACGGACGGGCGGCTGGCATCCAAGAGCGGCCTCACCGACTTCAAGCACTGGTGGAAGCGAGCCTTCGGGCGCAACACCCCCTGGGGAAGCCTCGACTCCAAGGCCTTCGTGACCGAGATCGAGACCGCCCTCGAACGGACCCTGTCGGCCCAGCTGCTCGCTCCCGGCTGTCAGGCCCGGTTCCGCCGCCTCAAGGCGGGCGACCGGCTCGTCGAGCAGGGCAAGCCCGGCGACTCGATGTTCGTGGTGATGGACGGCGTGGTCGCGGTTGATGTCGACGGGCACCTCCTGGCCGAGCTCGGCCCCGGCGCCGTGCTGGGCGAGCGGGCCATCCTCGAGCACGGGCTCCGCACGTCGACCGTGAGCGCGGTCACCGCCTGCCGAGTCGCCGAGATCGGTGCTGGCGACCTCACGAGGGAGCAACTCAGCGCACTCGCCGAAGGCCATCGGCGCGAGGACCAGCTGGTGGCCGGGCCCGGCTCGTGAGGGTGTACGTCTGCGGGGTCCGGGGCTCCATGCCCGTGTGCGGACAGGAGTTCCTGGCCGTCGGAGGCCACACGTCCTGCGTCGCCATCGCCCACGACGATGGTAGACCGGTGCTGGTGATCGATGCCGGCACAGGGCTGACCAGAGTGAGCGCACTGCTCGAGGGCGCACCCTTTCGGGGGACGATCGTCCTCGGCCATCTCCATTGGGATCACACCCAGGGGCTCCCGTTTTTCGCAGCAGGCGATCGTGACGACGCCCGCGTGCGGCTGCTGCTCCCCGAGCAGTCCGCCGGTCTGCAGGACGCGTTGGCGTTGCTGAGCCGGACCATGGGGCCGCCGCACTTCCCGATCACCCCCGATCTCCTCCGCGGCGACTGGACCTTCGAGTCCTACGGCGAGGGATCGTTCGCCACGGAGGGCTTCACCATCACAGCCCGCGAGATCCCCCACAAAGGCGGCCGCACCATGGGGTTGCGGATCACCGACGGGCGCAGCACCATGGCGTACCTGTCTGATCACGCGCCCCAGGAGCTCGGCGATGGGCCCCACGGCATCGGGGCCCAGCACCCCGCGGCCATGGCGCTCGCCGACGGGGTCGACCTGCTCGTCCACGACGCCCAGTACACCGCCGAGGAGCTCCCCACCCGCGGGGCGTTCGGTCACGCCGCCGCCGAGTACGCCGTGTGTCTGGCCGAGGCCGCCGGGGCTCGCCAGGTGCTGCTGTTCCACCACGATCCGGGGCGCACCGATGCCGAGGTCGATGCGCTGGAACGCCGTCTCGCCGCTCAGTCCAGCGGCGGCGGGGTCACGGTGCTCGCCGCCCGTGAGGGCTGCGCGATCCGGTTGGGCTGAGCGAGGTGCTGCGCGCGCCCGGGGCGGCCGTCCGGTTACGCGCCACGCGGCTCCTGGCATCCAACCTCCGGGCCACGGTGTTCCTGGCCGTCCTGGCCGGCCTGGCCGGTGCCAGCGTGACCGCGGCATTCGCCGCGGCCCGCCGCAGCGACTCGGTCATCGAGCGCTACACCGAGCACCGACGCACGGGCGACATCGTCGTGGCGGCCTGCACCCGCGGCTACACCGAAGACGATCTGAACGAGAGCCGTGAGCTCCAGAACGAGGTGTGCTTCGGTGACCGGGCGGTGACGTCAACGGCTGCTGAGCTGCGGAGCTTCCCGGGCGTCGAGGCCGTCGGCCGCCAGGGCACGTACATCGCATCGATCGTCGACCCGGCGAGCCCGGGCGGAGCGCTGCGAACGCTCGTGGCGGCTGATCTCGACACCGGCCTCGCCGGTCTTGGCGCTCCTCTTGTGGTGCGGGGGCGGCTGTCCCGGCCAGAAGCGGTCGATGAGATCACGGTCAACGAGGATCTCGCCGACGCCGTCGGTCTCGCTCCCGGCGACACGACAAGGCTGGCGACCTATGCCTCCGACGAGCTCGTTGCCGCAAGCGACGGCAGCCTGCCGCCGCGCCGGGCGGGGCGCCGGGTCGTGGTGACGGGCGTCGTGCGCGATTTCCCCGACCTGTTGCCCAAGGACACCTCCGGCCTGGTGACGGTCTACAACCAATCGGCGGTCGTATACACCACGCCAGCCTGGTGGGCCGCCGAGGGTCCCGACGTGGCCTCCTACGGCGTCGGCGCCCTGGTGCGCCTGACCGCGGGGCCCGGGGGAGTCGGGTCGTTCCGGGCCGAGCTCGGCGAGCGGTTCGCCGACCGGGCCTACTTCACCTTCCTCCCGGAGGACGACACCGACATCGCCAGCATCGAGGAGGCGACCGGCATCGAGGCCAAGGGACTGCTCCTCCTGGCCTGCGGGCTCGTGGTCGCAGCAGCCCGAACCGTGGGGTCAGCGATCAGGCGCCAGACCGTTCGGGAGCTCGCCGACGGGCCGATCCTGGTGGCCCTGGGCGCCCGCCGCCGCGACACACTGACGGCGGTCGCGCTCCGCATCGCGCCCGTCGCCGGTGCCGCCGCAATACTTGCCGCCACTGGCGCCCTGGCCCTCTCGTCCCTGGGAACGGTGGGGGTCTCGCGCCGCGCCGAGTTCCAGCCCGGAGTGCGAGCCGACGGGCCGGTACTGCTTCTCGGCGCGCTGGCGACGGCGCTCCTCGTCGTCGGGGTCGGGCTCGGTACGGCACAGCGGGAGGCTTGGCGCTCCTCGGTTCGGGTGGCAGCCAGTCGCGGCGCCCGCAGGTCGCCCCCGCGGGCCCACCGTGCTGGCATGGGGGGGCGGACGCCCGCCAGCCCCAACGGCGCGGCCCAGGGGCGGGGGACTGGGCGTGGGGGGCGGGCGCCCC
>JANLSK010000211.1:0-24706 GCA_031362415.1 Actinomycetes bacterium
TCGCGAAGGACATCCTGCGCATGCAGCTTCCGATCCGGATTCCCGGCCTCGGCCACGTCAACATGTACGCCATGGTCGACAAGGACGGCGTCGCCGTCGTCGACCCGGGACTGCCCGGCAAGAAGCACTGGCCGGCGATCCCGGCTCGGCTCAAGGCGGCGGGCTTCAAGATCGCCGACGTTCACACGATCGTGGTGACCCACTCGCATCCCGACCACTTCGGGGGAGCCGGGCGGCTCGCCCTCGAAGCCGACGCTCGGATCGTGACCCACGCCGTGTTCCGGATGCCCTGGGACGACGCGCCCGACCTCGTGACGCTCGAGAACACCAACCCCGACTCCGAGGACGACCCCGACTCGCACGACCATGACGGTCACGGCCACGACGGGCACGAGGGGCACGGGCACGGCCATGGGCACGACGGCCACGACGGTCATGGCCACGCCAGCCGGGCCGCCGCCGCGGCGAAGCCGGCCCGGTACGCCAAGCCGAGCATGCGGTGGGGCAAGACCACGCCCTGGGGCGGCAAGGGTTTCCGGCCCGCCTTCAAGCACCGCATGGTGATGAGGAGCCAGCGCTACTTCCAGCGCCGGTACTTCGTGCCCACCGTGCCCACGCACCGGATGATCGACGGTGAGGTGATCAAGCTGGCCGGCCGCGAGTTCTTCGCCATCCACACGCCGGGCCACACCGACGATCACCTGTGCCTGTACGACCCCGAGGCCGGCGTGATGATCTCGGGCGACCATGTGCTGCCCAGCATCACGCCGCACATCTCCGGGATCGGCGCCGCATCCGACCCCCTCGACGAGTTCGTGCATTCGCTCGATCGGGTGGGCTCCTACAAGGACACGGTCAAGATCGTGCTCCCGGCGCACGGCGTGCCCTTCACCGACCTGATCGGGCGGGTCGAGGCCATCAAGGCCCACCACGTCGAGCGGCTCGAGAAGGTGCTGGAGATCTCGAAGGGCCTGGGACGCCCGGGCACCGTCGAGGAGTACACCCAGGGCCTGTTCCCGCCCAAGCACTGGGGAACCATGGCCGAGAGCGAGACCTGGGCCCATCTCGAGCACCTCCGCCACCAGGGTCGGGCCGAGTGCAACAGTCGCGAAGGCCTGCTCGTGTACTCCATCCACGAGTGAGTTGTCGGCTCCCGAGTCGGGCAACGGCGTACCGTGGGACATGGCGCACGTCGACGACGATCCCACCGGTGAGGTCACTGAGCTCCTCCAGCACCTGATCCGCAACGGGTGCGTGAACGACGGCACCCTCGAGTCGGGGCACGAGTCGCGTTCAGCCGACCTCATCGCCGACTATCTGCACGGTTCCGGCCTCGACGTCGAGCGCTACGAACCCGTGCCCGGTCGGGCCTCGATCATCGCCCGTCGAGAGGGCCGAGACCCCAAGGCCCCAGCCCTCATGCTCATGGGCCACACCGACGTCGTGCCGTTCAACGCCGACGGATGGCGCCATGATCCGCTCGGCGGTGAGCTGATCGACGGCGAGGTGTGGGGCCGGGGTGCGGTCGACATGTTGAACCTCACCGCGTCGATGGCCGTGGCCACGAAGCGCCTGGCCAACTCGGGCTGGAACCCCGACGGCGACCTCGTGTACTTCGCCGTGGCCGACGAGGAGGCCCGTGGGGTGCACGGCGCCGAGTGGCTCGTGGCCAACGAACGTGACGCCGTGGCATGCGACTACCTGATCACCGAGTTCGGGGGCATGCCCCATCCCCATCCCGACGGTCCCCGTCTCCCGGTGGCGGTGGCCGAGAAGGGCCCGCAATGGGCCACGCTGCGGATCAAGGGCACGCCCGGGCACGGCTCGCAGCCGTTCCGTACCGACAACGCCGTGGTGAAGGCGGCCGAGGTCGTGCGCCGCCTCGCCGAGCACCGGCCCCGCACCCAGATCACCGAGGTGTGGACGGGGTTCGTGAACGGTCTCGGGTTGCCCCCCGAGTGGGCGGCGGTCCTCCTCGACGCCGAGCAGCTCCGGCCCTTCCTGGCCGAGCACTCCGACCTGGCGTTCGCCCGTCTGGCTCATGCCTGCACCCACACGACGATCTCGCCCAACATGGTGCACGGCGGCGTGAAGACCAACGTGATCCCCGACCTCACCGAGCTCGAGGTGGACATCCGCACCATGCCCGGCGAGCGGACGGCCGACGTGCGGGCCATGCTCGAGGACGCGCTCGGCGATCTGGCGAGTCACGTCGAGATCGTGCACATCATCGACGACCCCTCGAGCGAGTCGCCGCTGGGAACGCCGCTGTGGGACTCGATCGCCCGGGCCTGCACGGCGCTCGTCCCCGGAAGCCAACCCGTGCCGATGCTCATGGTGGGCGCCACCGACGCCCGCTTCTTCCGGCGGATGGGCGTCACCGCCTATGGGTTCGGGTTGTTCTCGTCGAAGATCGGGTTCGGGGAGTTCTCGACGATGTTCCACGGCCACGACGAGCGGGTCGACCAGGAATCGCTGCGCCTCTCGACGGCGCTGTGGGAGGTCGTTGCCCGCGACCTCCTGGGTGGCTGAGCCCGCGCGCCATCACGCAGAGTCGTCGCCCTCCCTGAGATAGCGCTCGAACTCCTCAGCCAGCGCATCGCCCGTCGGCAGCATCTCCGTCTCGGCCAGGTCGGCCAGGTCGGCCAGGTCGCTCGTGACCACCTCGGTGGCGTCGGCCCGTTCCTCGAGATGGTGCACGTACACGGCCGTGTCGGGATCGTCGGCGACAGCCTCGCTCACCCGGTCCTCCCACTCCTGGGCCGAGCCGGCGAGCCCCCGGGATCCGGTGTCGATACCGAGCAGCGCTTCGAGACGGTCGAGCAGGGCCATGGTGGCCTTGGGGTTCGGGGCCGACGACACGTAGTGGGGGATGGGGGCCCACAGCGACACCGGGGCCAGCTCCGCCTTCCGGCTGGCGTCGATCAGTACACCCACGATGCCGGTGGGGCCCTCGTAGCTGGAGCGTTCGAGACCGAGACCGTCGGCCAGCGTGGTGTCGGCGGTGACCCCGGTGATCTTGAGCGGCCGCGTGTGCGGGGTGTCGGCGAGCAGTGCTCCCAGGGTGATCACCATCTCGCAGCCGGTCTCGGAAGCAACGGCGAGCACGTCGGTGCAGAACGAGCGCCAGTGCAGGTTCGGCTCGGGGCCGGTGACGAGGACCACGTCATGGGAAGAGCGTCCGTTGCGGCCCCCACCCGGAAGGCCGGCATGGAACTCGATCGTGGGCCAGGTGAGGTTCCTGATCACGCCGTCGCGTAGCTCGATCGCGGGCCGACTCGACTGGAAGTCGATGTACTCCTCGGGATCGAGCCGGGCGAACTGCGTCGCGGCCCAGCGTCGGCGCATCCAGGCAACGGCGCCCGACGCAGCTTCACCGGCGTCGTTCCACCCTTCGAACGCGGCGATCATGACCGGCCGGTGAAGCGTCGGACGCTGGTCCCAGATGAGCGAGCTCATGACGTCCCACCTTAGACAGCCTCGCTGCGTCGGCGGGGTCCGCACCCGGCGTCGTCACGAGCCCGGCTCCCGAATCGGCACGGCGCTCCCGGCTACCGTCGCACAGATGGAGGCCAGCGCCCGTTTCATCGAGGTCGTCAACCGGCCCGACGTGCCGCTCGACGAGGCGTCGTTGCTCATCGCGGCGCACGCCTACCCCGCGCTCGACGTGGCGTCGCAGCTCCGTCGCCTCGATGAGCTGGCGGCCCAGTGCGGGCCGGCGGGCGACTTCGACGCCATGGTGCGACACCTGTTCGTCGACCTCGGCTTCGCTGGAAACGCCGCCGACTACTACGACCCTCGCAACTCCTTCCTCAACGACGTGCTCGATCGCCGCACCGGGCTCCCGATCCTGCTCTCCGTGCTGGCCATCGAGGTGGGTCGGCGGATGGGCGTGGCCCTTGTGGGCGTTGGTCTTCCTGGGCACTTCGTGTGCCGCCGGCTCGAGGTGGCGACCTATCTCGATCCCTTCAACGGCGGCGCCCATCTCGACGTGGCCGGGGTGCAGGCCCTGTTCCATCGACTCTTCGGTGAGGGCATGGAGTTCCTGCCGGGCTTCCTGTCTCCCGTCGACACCCGCTCGATCCTGGTGCGCATGCTCACCAACCTCCACGGGGTGTACCAGCGGGGCAGCCAGATTCCCGATGCCCTGTGGACGGTTCGTCTGCGGCTGGCCATCCCCGGGCTGCGGGCCGCCGAGAAGGTGGAGCTGGGCCGGGCCCTGGGCCAACTCGGTGCCGTGCACGAGGCCTGCCGCGTCATCGACAGCGCCGCCGAGGGCTTGAATGCCCCCGAGGCGGCCAAGGCGCTGGCCGAGGTGCGCCGGTTGCGCTCGACCTGGAACTGACGGCCGCGCGACGCTGCCCGGTACCAACTCGAAGGAGCGTCACATGTCCCGACTCGGTCCCTGGAAGCCGGTCACCGTCGAGGAACGACTCGACCGCATGGAGTCGCTGGCGTCGATTCGCCAGTTGCCCCACCGCTACGGCGTGCTGCTCGACTCGCGCGACATGGACCGGCTCGTCGAGCTGTTCGTGCCCGACGTGCGGGTGGGTGCCGGTGCCGTGGGCCGCGATGCCCTCAAGGCCTGGTTCACCCACACCATGAGCCAGATGCGCACCTCGGTGCACTTCATCGGCAACCACGTGGTCGACTTCGACGATGCCGACCACGCACGCGGCATCGTCTATTGCCGTGACGAGCTCGAGTACCCGAACAACGGTGCCTGGGAGATCGGCGTCCTCCAGTACTGGGACTCGTACGTGCGGGTCGACGGGGAATGGTGCTTCGCCCGGCGCAAGTTCCACCGCTGGTACATCGTCGACGCGCTCACCCGCCCCGCTCACGGCGCCGGGGTCAACGTGGGTACCGATGCGCTGACCACCCACCAGCTTCCCGAGGCCTATGAGTCGTGGGGCCGCTTCTGGGCCGGCATCGACGCCAGCGCGGCCGGCAACCAGTAGCAGCCCGGTGCCTCGCCCCCGGGCGGGCTGGGGGCAAACCCCAGGGCGGGGCGAGCCGTTAGCGCCGGAGCAGGCGGCCGGGCCGGGCCGCAGTGGGCTCGCCGTGCTCGGCTACGACGACACCGTCAACGATCGTGGCCCGATAGCCACCGGGAGGTCGGCGCAGACGCTGGCCGCCCGCCGGGAGGTCGCTGACGAAGTTGTCGAGGTCCCAGTGGAGCTCATCGAGCGCGAACACGGTGACGTCAGCGATGGCCCCCTCGTGCACGACACCCCGTCCCTCGAAGCCGAAGAGACCGGCGAGACGGCCGGTGAGCCCGTGCACCGCCCGCTCGATGGTGAGGTCGCCTCGGTCGCGTACGTGCCGGGTGAGCAACAGGGTCGTGTCGCCCACGGCGCAGAACATCTGTTGGTGGGCCCCGGCGTCGCTGTTGCCGATGACGCCCGCCGGGTGCACGAGCATCTCGGCCACGCCGGCGACATCGCCGTTGGCGATGGCCGTCCCCACCACGCCGGGTTCGAGATCGTTGTCGAGCACCCAGTCGGCGAGTACGTCGCTGGGATGGCCGCCACGCTCGGCGACGAGTTGATCAAACGTTTGGTTGAGCCAGCGTTCGTGCTCGGGCCGGGTGACCGACAGCAGCCGGATGTTCTCGGGCCGATGGTGACGGATCATCGTGAAGGCGGTGCGATCCCATTCGGCGCGGGCGGTGGCGCGCCAGGTGGGATCGTTGAGCAGCGGAGCCTTGTCGGGCCGGGACGCCTGCACGACCCGGTGCCAACCCTGCGGCATGTTCATGAACGACATGCCCCCGTCCCAGTTCACCTGCACGTCGAACGAGCGCGGCGTGATCTGCGGGTAACACGGGGAACCTTCGGCCTGGAGCGTGGCCGAGAGGTCGAGCATGTTCCGGGCGTCGTCGGGGCGCTGGTCGTCGTGCAGCACCGAGATCCACGTGTTGACGAGGCCGCGCGGCGCGCACAGCTCGGCGACCCGACGCACGCTGGCCGGCATGTGCTTGGCGTGGGGGTCGGCGATGAACTGGAGGAAGCGGCCTCGATCGGCCAGCACGTCGATGAGCGTCGAGAGCTCGGCGTCGTCGCACATCCGGCTCGGAACCTTCCTGCCGGTGCGGTCCTGGTCGAACCCTTGCGACGTCGACATGCCGAACGCGCCCGCCGCGAGCGACTCGTCGAGCAGGTGTGCGATGCGCGACCGCTCGGTCTCGGTGGCCGGCCGTTCCCATGCTTCGTCGCCCATCACGAACAGCCGCAAGGGATTGTGGCCGACGAGCCCGGCCACGTTGAGCCCGTATCGGCCTTCGGCCATGGCGTCGAGATAGGCCGGATAGCGCTCCCAGGTCCACGGGATCGCGGCGTCGAACGCGGCCACCGGGAGGTCCTCGATGTAGCAGAACACCTCGGTGAGCTCGGCCCGGCGGTCGGGACGGACGGGCGCCAGGCTCAGCCCGCAGCTTCCGTACAGGATGGTCGTCACCCCGTGCAGCGCCATGGGATCGCACGTGGGATCCCAGAACAGCGTGGGGTCGAAGTGGGTGTGGATGTCGATGAAGCCCGGGGCCACCACCGCTCCCCTGGCGTCGATCACGTCGTCGCCATCGGCGCTGAGGCCGATGCCGATCTCGCTCACGTGCCGCCCGGTGATCCGGACGTCGGCCCGCTTGCCAGCAGCGCCGGTCCCGTCGACGAGTGTTCCGCCTGCGATCAGCGTTCCCATGGGGGCAACGTAGCCATCGGATCGACCACGCGCCCGATGATGCTCAGCGACGCACGGGCGGAGACTCTTCGTGCTCGTGATTGCGATCCGCGTGGTCGTGGCCGTCCTGGCCGTCCTGGCCGTCTTCGCCATCCTCGCGGTCGTCGTTTCCCGGGAGGGCGGGGAGGTCGGGGTAGGGGTGTGCGGCCGCCGGTTGGGGCTGCGGCCGTCCCCACGCCGGATCGACCGGCGGGCCCCCATCGGGCCGACGGGAGATCGGCTGGCTGACGGGGGAACCGGCGCTGTCGCTGGCGCCGTCGCCGAGGAGGCTGGGCCACCATCCGCCGCTCGACTTCCATGTGCCCAGGCCGCCGAGCAGCAGCCCGCCCGTCAGCAGCAGCCCCAGGTACAGGCCCCAGGTTCCCTGATCGCTGCCGGCCAGCATGCGGGCCACGATGGCGAGGAACGCCACGACCCCGCCGGCGAGGTGGATGGTGCCCCACCGCTTGGCATCGATGGTGCTGGCGGCGGTCGTCCCGGTCATCCGGGCCACCACGAGGAACGCCATGATCTCGGCGGCGAGGATCCCGAGGAGGGCGAAGACCAGACCGGGTCCCTGCCACGCCGTGCGCTGGTCGACCGTCCCGCCAACGTCGGTCCAGTACCAGGGCGCGAACGAGACGACGAGCAGCAGCCCGCCGCAGGTGAGGATGATCCACTCGTCGATCGAAGGGCGATAGCGCTCAGCCATTGCGCCCAGGTTAGGGCGCGCGGGTGCCGGTGATGAACGCGCCCGCCGGTAGCCTCCGCCTCGTGGGTCTGGGCGCCATTGCCGTGATGGCTTCGGGGAGCGGGACGGTGTTCCAGGCCATCATCGACGCCGGGCTGCCCGTCGCCGTGCTGGTGGTCGATCGGCCGTGCGCTGCGGTGGATCGGGCCGGCGTCGCCGGGGTACCGGTCGAGATCGTGAAGCGCTCGACCTTCGGCGCCGACTTCGACCGCGAGTCCTACACCCGCGATGTCGTCGCGGTGCTCGCAGGCCATCGGCCCGACCTCGTGGCCATGGCCGGCTTCGGCACGATCCTGGCCGCGCCGGTCCACGACGCCTTTCCCGGCCGGATCGTCAACACCCACCCGTCGCTCCTGCCGGCGTTCAAGGGCTGGCACGCGGTACGAGACGCGCTCGGCTACGGCGTCAAGGTGACGGGCTGCACGGTGCACCTGGCCGGCCTCGACGTGGACACCGGCCCGATCCTGGCCCAGGAGGCCGTGCCGGTGCTGGCCGACGACACCGAGGCCACGCTGCACGAGCGCATCAAGGCCGTCGAGTACCACCTGTACCCGGCGGTGCTCTGGGAACTCGTACGAGAGGGGATTGCCCGTGGTTGAAGCTGTGGACGGGACGGTGGGGGAGCCGGTCGATCGGGTGAAGGTGACCCGTGCGCTGTTGTCGGTGTACGACAAGACGGGGCTCGTCGATCTGGCCCGGGGGCTCGTGGCCTTGGGCATCGAGCTGTGGTCGTCGGGAGGAACAGCGTCGGAGCTTGCTGCTGCTGGGCTTCCGGTGGTGAGGGTCGAAGATGTCACGGGAGCTCCCGAGATGCTCGGCGGGCGGGTCAAGACCCTCCATCCGCGCATCCACGGCGGGATCCTGGCCGATCGGGGCGTTCCGGGCCACGTCGCCGACATGGAGCGCGAGGGGTACGGCTACGTCGATCTCGTCGTGGTGAACCTGTACCCGTTCCTCGATCGACCGTCGATCGAGACCATCGACATCGGCGGCCCGACCATGGTGCGCGCCGCGGCCAAGAACCAGGCCTGGGTGGGCGTGGTCACCGATCCGGCGTCGTACCCGGGCGTGCTGGCCGAGCTCCAGTTCAATCAGTGCACGCTGGGGGTCAAGACCCGCCAGGCCTTGGCGGTACAAGCGTTCGCGCACACGGCCGAGTACGACGCTGCCATCGTGCGCTGGCTCCAAGGCGGCGGGGACGAGCCCTTGCCCCAGCATCTCCCCCTCACCCTGGAACGCGTGGCTTCGCTGCGCTACGGCGAGAATCCCCATCAGCGGGCGGCCCGCTATCGCGAGACCGGCGCGGGCCCGGCGGGGTTCCACGATCGGGCCGTCCAGCACGGGGGCAAAGAGCTCAGCTTCATCAACCTGCTCGATGTCGAGAGCGCCTACACGCTGGCCTGTACGTTCTCGGAGCCGGGGTGCGTGATCGTCAAGCACGCCAACCCCTGCGGCGTGGCGGTGGTCGGCGATTCTGCGACCGATTCTGCGACCGAATCTGCGACCGATCCGGTGGCCGAGGCCTACCGGCGGGCGTTCGATTGCGATCCGCTCTCGGCCTTCGGTGGCGTGGTGGCCGTCAACCGGCAGTTGACGTGCGCAACGGCATCGGCGATCGCCGATGTCTTCACCGAGGTCGTGATCGCGCCGTCGTACGAGCCGGGCGCCATCGACATCCTGAACGCCAAGAAGAAGCTGAGGGTGCTCGAAGCGCCGGCGCCCGCAGGCAGTCGTGGCGCGCTCGACTACGCCCGCATCGACGGCGGGTTCCTCGTGCAGGAGGCCGACACCACGGTCGTCGACCGGGCTGCCTGGACGGTCGTCACCAAGGTCGCCCCCACCGAGGCCCAGTGGCGCGACCTCTGTTTCGCCTATGTGGTGTGCGCTCACGTCACATCGAACACCATCGTGCTGGCCCGCGACGGCGTGGCCGTGGGGATCGGCGCCGGCCAGCAGTCACGGGTTCACAGCGCGGAGATCGCGTCGAGAAAGGCCGGCGACCGGGCCCACGGCGGGGCCTGTGCCTCCGACGCCTTCTTCCCCTTCCGCGACGGCCTCGACGCCGCCGCGGCAGCCGGCGTGGCTGCGGTCATCCAGCCCGGCGGCTCGATCCGCGACGACGAGGTGATCGCCGCCGCCGACGAGCACGGCATCGCCATGGTCTTCACGTCCCGCCGCCACTTCAAGCACTGAACAGGCCGGTTCTCCCCGTTTCTTCGCGCTTGTACACCGGGGGTGCGCGAAATCGCGAAGAAAGCGTTGCTGGGTCGAGCTTGGGGTCGCAGGTGATCCAACGAACACTGACGCTCTTTCTCATTCCCACTCGAGAGATCACGTGACGGTGATAGTGGCCTTCATCGAGGGGTGGATCTCGCAGTGGTAGCCGAACGAGCCCGAGGTGTCGAACGAGAGCGAGAACGTGTCGCCGTTGCTCAGCGGAGAACCGACGCCCGAGTCGAATTGTCCGGTGTCGGAGGTGACGGTGTGAACCGCACTGTCCTGGTTGACCCAGGTGATCTTGGTGGCGACCGGGACGGTGAGGTCCGAGAAGGCAAAGTCCTTGATCTCGGTCGAAACGGGAGGCGCCGCGACAGGTGGCGGAGGCGGAGGTGCGGGGTTTTGGCTCGTGTTGGCCTCGCCCACCGCGGCGATATCCGCGGCGGAGGCGTCGACGTCGATGCGGCGGATCTTGTGGTTGTTGGTGTCGGCCACGTAGATGTCACCGTCGGGACCCACGGCCACGCCTCGCGGGCCGTCGAGCTGGGCCTCGCCGGCATGGCCGCCGTCGCCGCTGTCGCCCGGCTCCCCTGTGCCGGCGATGGTGGTGATGATGCCGTCGACCGAGATGCGGCGGATCACGTCGTTGAACGTGTCGGCCACGTAGATGGTCCCGTCGAGTCCGACGGCGACACCCGATGGTCCGTCGAGCTGAGCGTCGACGGCATCGCCCCCGTCACCCGTGTATCCGCCTTCGGAACCGGTGCCGGCGATGGTGGTGATCGTGCCGTCGAGCGAGATGCGGCGGATGCGATGGTTGTCGGTGTCGGCCACGTAGATGGCACCGTCGGGACCGACCGCCACGCCCACCGGCGCGTTGAGCTGGGCGGCGGTAGCCGGGCCGTCGTCGCCCGAGAGACCGGCCTCGCCGGTGCCGGCGATGGTCGTGATGGTGCCGAGGGGGTCGATGCGGCGGATCACGTCGTTGAGCGTGTCGGCGACGAAAAGGGCGCCGTCGCTGGCGGTGGCGAGGCCATGGGGCGCGTTGAGCTGGGCCTCGATGGCCGGACCGTCGTCGCCTGCGTAGTCACCATCGCCGGTGCTGGATCCAGCGACGGTGGTGATGCTGCCGTCGGCGTCGATGCGCCCGATCTGATGGTGGTTGGTGTCGGCGTAGAGCACGCTGCCGCCCGGACCGACCGTGATGCCCCTGGGCGCGTCGAGGGTCTGACCCGAGGCGGGCGCCACCGTGCTGACGAAGGCGCCCTTGTCGACGATCAGGATGACGTTGCGGCCGGTGTTGGCGATGTTGATGTTTCCGTCGCTGCCGATGGCGATGGCCCACGGGTTGTCGAGCAGGGTCACCGGCGCCAGCCCCGGACCCGAATCGCCCGAGGTACCGGTCCCCACGACGGTGATGATCTGGCCGGGCTCCGGATCGGGGATGGTCGTCGCCGCGGCCCCGTCCGGGCCGCCTGTCGACTGCGCTGCCTCCGATGTCGGGTCGGAACCACCGTTCGAGGCGCCGCCGTCGCTCCCTCCGCCGCTCCCTCCGTCGACCGTGAGGGCGATGGCCACCGCCGCGACCACGACCACCGTCGCGCCCGCGATCAGCGCCAGCCGGCGTCTTCCCCGGGGCCGGCCCGGCGGCACGGGAGCCGGGGGGACGGGAGCCGCGGGGACGGGTGGAGGAGACCAGGGCGCCGCTGCGCCGGGCGGGATCACCGTGGGCGCAGGTACGGCAACGAACTGCGGAGGAGGAGGTGGTGGGAACGCTGCCGGTACGGGGATCAGCGGAGGCGTCGGGGCTGGCGCCGGAGCGGGCGTGGGCGCGGGCGGCGCACGATGCGCCGAGTGCCCGGCCCCCAGCGCGGCCTCGGTGAGCAACGTGGCGAACGCCGCGGCCGTGGGGGGACGGTCGACCGGCGCCTTGGCCATGGCCTGCTCGATGGCCGAGGCCACGGGGCCGGGCACCCCGAGCGGGCGCAGGTCGTCCGCCGGCTCGGCGTCGATGCGGCGCATGATGGCGAACACGTTCTCGTCGGTGTCGCGGGTGAACGGGGGCTTCCCCGTGAGCAGCGCGTGCAGCGTGGCTCCGAGCGCGTACACGTCGCTGGCCACCGTGGCCCGCTGCCCGGCGAGCACCTCGGGCGCCGCGTACACGAGCGTGGCGGTCACCATCCCCGAACGCGAACGGGTGCCGTCCTGCAGGGTGGCGATGCCGAAGTCGGCCAGCATGGGCTCACCCAGCCGGTTCACGAGCACGTTGTCGGGCTTGACATCGCGGTGGAGGCTGCCCTCGTCGTGCGCGGCCTGGAGCGCCCCGGCGACCTTGATGCCGATGGCGACGACATCGCTCCACGCCAAGGCGCCGGAGCGGGTGATCTGATCGCCGAGCGATCCGGCGGGCAGGTACTCCATGACCAGATACGGCCAGCCCTCGGGCGTGTCGCCGGCATCGAAGACGGACACGATGTGCGGATGCCAGGCAAGCCGCCCGATGGCCGTGCACTCCCGCCGGAAGCGTCGCCGGGCTTCGTCGCTCACGTCGAGGACGGTCACGATCTTGACCGCGACCTCGCGCTGGAACACGTCCTGCTGAGCCTTGTACACCACGGCAAAACCACCGCGACCGATCTCCACGAAGTCGCGGAACCCCGGGATCCGGATTTGGCGACCAGGGGGCTCAGTCATTGGCGCCAGCGTACCGTCGCCCGCCAACTGTCAGCGTGGGGGTCCGGATACGGCCCCCCACGCTGACACTTGGAGGTGTCGTTCGCCGAGGTGCTGAACGGTACGGTTGGGGGAACGCGCCGGGAACCGGAGGTCACGATGGCAGCACAGCTTCTGAGCGGGGTGGAGGTTTCAGCGGCGGTCAGGGCCACGCTCACCGAGGAGACGTCGGCGCTGCGGGCTCGGGGCGTCACCCCGGGGCTGGGCACGATCCTCGTGGGTGACGATCCGGCGTCTGAGACGTACGTGAACCACAAGATCACGGCCTGCGCAGAGGTGGGCGTGAACTCCGTGCACACGCACCTGCCGGCTTCGGCGACCCAGGCCGACGTGCTCGCCACCATCGCCCGCTACAACGCTGATCCCGCCGTCGACAGCTACATCGTGCAGCTCCCGCTCCCGAAGGGTCTCGACGAGACGGCCGCGCTGCTCGCCGTCGATCCCGCCAAGGACGCCGACGGGCTCCATCCTGTGAACCTCGGCCGCCTCGTGATGGGCGCATCCGGCCCGATCCCCTGCACGCCGGGCGGGATCGTGGCCTTGCTCGTGCACTACGGGGTGCCCATCGAAGGCCATCACGTCGTGATCATCGGACGGGGCCTCACCATCGGCCGTCCGCTGGCGCTGCTGCTCGCCCTCAAGCGGCCCAACTGCAACGCCGCGGTGACCGTGGTTCACACCGGCGTCAAGGACCTCGCCTCCTACGTGCGCCAGGGCGACATCGTCGTTGCCGCTGCCGGGTTTCCCGGGCTCGTGACCCCCGACATGATCAAGCCCGGCGCCGCCGTGGTGGGCGCCGGGCTCTCACGCGACGGCAGGAAGATCCTCTCGGACGTTTCGGAAGACGTGGCCGAGGTGGCGGCGTTCGTGACCCCGCGCATCGGCGGGGTCGGCCCCATGACCATCGCCATGTTGTTGCGTAACACCGTCGACGCGGCGCTACGTCGGGCCGAACGATCGGCCGCCGGGTGACCGCACAGCAGCCGCCGCCGGAGTCGGACCCGCAGCCTCGCCCCTGCCCGATCTGCTCGGCCGACAACGCCCCGAGCGCGACCCGCTGCGGCGCTTGCAACTTCCATCTCGTCGACGGTCCCCGTCCCACACGGCGCCAGCTCAACAACGTTGTCCTCTTCGGCGCCGGGCTCTGGGTCGTGGCCCTGGTCTCGGTGCTGTTCACCCGCTGAGCACCGGTCCCCCCCGGCCGTCCTCCACCCCGCCCGCCCCCGCCCGCCCTCCGCGCCCGCGCCTCGCCCGCCATCCCGACCAGGAGTGAGTAGTTCGCCCTGGACGGGGCAGTACTCACTCCTGGTCCCCCGGGACGCTCCCTCGTGGATGTCCCGCGTGACGGTCGGCTCCCGCGGAACCCCGGTAACGGGCTCGACTCCGATGCCGTAGGCGGGTCTGCGTAGGATGCCTCGGTTTGGATCGCGGACGTTCGAGGAGCAGCCATGGCAGAGAAGATCACACTGGTCGACGGGGTTCTCAACGTCCCCGACGAGCCCATCATCCCCTTCATCGAGGGCGACGGCACCGGCCGCGACATCTGGAAGGCGTCGGTCCGGGTCATGGACTCGGCGGCGGCCAAGCACGGCAAGAAGATCGCGTGGAAGGAAGTGCTCGCCGGTCAGAAGGCCTTCGACGAGACGGGGAACTGGCTCCCCGAGGAGACCGTCGAGGGATTCCGTGAGCACCTCATCGGGATCAAGGGTCCGCTCACCACGCCCATCGGCGGCGGCATCCGTTCGCTCAACGTGGCCTTGCGCCAGCTGCTCGACCTGTACGTGTGCCTGCGGCCGGTCCGCTACTTCAAGGGCGTACCGTCTCCGGTGAAGACGCCCGAGAAGGTCGACATGGTGATCTTCCGTGAGAACACCGAAGACGTCTACGCCGGCATGGAGGTCGAAGAAGGCACGCCCGAGGCGCTTCAGCTCATCGGCTACCTCAAGGAGGCCTTCGGCTGGGACATCCGGATCGACTCGGGCATCGGCATCAAGCCCATCTCCCGGACGGGCTCCAAGCGCCTCATCCGCGCTGCGCTCAACTACGCCGTCGAGAACAAGCGCTCGTCGGTGAACATGGTGCACAAGGGCAACATCCAGAAGTTCACCGAGGGCGCGTTCATGAACTGGGGCTACGACCTCGTTCGTGAGGAGTTCAGCGACGTGGCCGTCGGCTGGGACGACTGCGGTGGCAAGCCGGGCGGCAAGATCCTCGTCAAGGACTCCATCGCCGACATCACCCTCCAGCAGGTGCTCACCCGGCCCGACGAGTTCGACGTGATCGCCACCATGAACCTGAATGGCGATTATCTGTCCGATGCTCTGGCCGCGCAGATCGGCGGCATCGGCATCGCCCCCGGCGGCAACATCAACTACGTCACCGGCCACGGCGTGTTCGAGGCCACCCACGGCACCGCCCCGAAGTACGCCGATCTCGACAAGGTCAACCCGGGGTCGGTGATCCTCTCGGGCGTCATGATTTTCGAGCACCTCGGCTGGAAGGCCGCCGCCGCCGACATCATCACCGCCATGGAGCAGACCATCTCCGAGAAGATCGTCACCTACGACTTCGCCCGGTTGATGGACGGGGCCACCGAGGTCAAGTGCTCAGAGTTCGCCACCGCGATCATCGACCGCCTGTAAGTCTCAGCCCACCGCAGGCACGCAGGACGCTGGGTGCATCCAACGAGGGTCATGGCACCGGAGCTCCTGTGGGAGCTGAGAAGAAGGTCACATGACCCTCGACGCGTTGGCCGAGTTGGAGGTGCGCCACACACGCCGGCACATGCCCACGCGCCGGGTGGCCATCGCATCGACGCTGCTCCCGGCCGGAGGTTCGGCGGCTGCGCTGTTGCTCGGGTGCGTTGCCGCCATGGGGGCCGCGGGTCTCGACGACGACCAGCTGGCCGAAGTTCCGGCATTCCTGGCTGAGGCACGCCAGGGTGCGATCGAGGTGCCTCGCCGTCGGCTGCGCTTTCGCCTCCAAACCGACCTGGTGGGTCTGGCCCGCTCGCGGCACCGGCTGCTCGGCGAACACGGGGGACTCGTCGTCGAGCTCGACGTGTCGTCGCAGTATCCCGTCCCCCAGCTCATCGCCGCGGTGTGGGCCGCTTCCCGCTTGGCCCCCCGGCCCAGGGCCCAGTGCCTGGAATCAATCGAACGTTCGGTTGGTGCGCCCGGCGTGTTCCCGTCCGACGTGGAGATCCGCTATGTCACCGAGTTCGAGCCGGTCACCTTCGTGCTCGACGGGAACGGGGCGGGTGGCAACGGTACCAACGGGTCGGGCGGCCCCGGGGTTGGCGCCGGCCCCGATTGGAGCCGTGTGCCCGGCGAGCTTCGGTGGGCCATGGAGGTGCTGGGCTACGGACCCGCCGACTCCCCCACCCGGGTCGACGTGCAACGTCGTTACCGGCGGCTCCTGAAGGTCGCCCATCCCGACCACGGCGGCGCCGAGTCCGACGCCGCGCACCGTATCGACGAGCTCGCCGAGGCCCGCCGCGTCGTGCTCGGTGACGTCGACGGTTCCGCTCCCGGTTGAGAGACCCTCCAGAGCGATCGGTCATAGAGTTCCGAGATGGCTGCCGAGCTGACTCTCGACACGATCGACATCCACTCGACCGACCTCTACAGCTCCCGAGGCTATCCGTGGGCCGACTGGGACCTGTTGCGCGCCGAGGCGCCGGTGTTCTGGTACGAGCGCGACGATATCGAGCCCTTCTGGGCCATCACTCGCTACGACGACGTGCACTTCGTCGGGTCCAACGACACGTTGTTCATCAACGGAGGCCCCCGTCTCCGGCTGGCGAGCCGCCAAGAGGATCTCGAGATGTGGCAGAGGTATCGCGTCCGAGCCGACCGGTTCGGGTGGGATCCCGAGGAGTTGCCCGATCTCGTCTACCTGGACAAGCCGCGGCACACGAAGTTCCGAAACCTCACGGCGCGCTCGTTCACACCCAAGGCCATGCGTCAGCTCGAGGCGCACCTCGAGCAGTACGCGACCAGATTCGTAGGCGAGTTCACACGCCTGCTCGAGGGCCAGGGCGAGGCCGACCTCGTCGAGGACTTCTCGGTCAAGCTGCCACTGGCGACGATCTGCGATCTGCTCGGCCTGCCGGTTGACGATTGGGAGCGTGTGCACCAGTTCTTCGGGTTCGCTTTCAGCCCTCGCGAGGTGATGATGCGAGCTGCCCTTCCTGGCGAGTCGTACGACGAGCTCCGGCTGCGAAAGAGCACCGAGCTGTTCCAGTTCTGCCAAGGGATCGCCGACCAGGGACGCCAGGACACCTCCGAAGGACTTCTGGGCCGGGTGGCCACGGGCATGGTGGACGGATGCCCACTCACCGATCAACAACTCAACGGCTACGTGCTCTTGCTGTTGGCCGCAGGGAACGAGACCACACGTAACGCCACCACCGGTGGCGTGATCGCACTCCTGCAACACCCCGAGCAGCTGCGGCAGTTGTGTGCGAATCCGTCGCTGGTCGATACCGCGACAGAGGAGGTGTTGCGGTGGACGTCGCCGGTCATCCAGTTCGCTCGCACCGCCACCGACGACGTCGAGATGCACGGCATCCTGATCCGCACGGGAGAAACCGTGGGCGTGTTCTACCCCTCGGCGAATCGAGACGAGCGAGCCTTCGACGACCCGTACCAGTTCGACGTCTCCCGGTCACCGAACTACCACCAGGCCTTCGGGCACGGTGCCCACTTTTGCCTTGGAGCGAACCTGGCTCGCTGGGAGTTGCGAGCGGTGCTCCGTGCGCTCGCGCCGCTGCTGCCTCGACTCGAGCTCGTGGGCGAGCCGACCCGTTTCGGTCACCTGCACCTCGGCGCGCTGCAACACCAGACCGTCAGGCTCCGCTGACGTACGCGACGCAATGTTCGTGTCCGTGTTCGTGTTCGTGTTCGGGCCATACAACGTGAAGCGGCTGGGAACCCCGTGGTCGCGTCGCGAAGGTGCCCGGCGGCTACCGGCCCATGTCGGTGATGACGGCTCGGCCGAGGTACGCGCCCGCCTCGAGCTCGTCGAAGATGGCCGGGAGCTCAGACAGCGGACCGGTCCGGGACACATGGCTCTTCACGCGACCGGCACTGGCGAGGTCGACGACCTCCCGCATAGCGTTGCGGTATCCCGCTGAGCTCGTCGCCGCTCCGCACGAGAAGGTCGCCGCCGCTCCACACCGCCGCCAGCTCGGGGACGCAGCGGATCCAGCGCACGTCGCCGTCGAGGCCGACGGACGCGACCATCGCGGTGTCGACCCGACCCTCGCCGCCCCCGTCGGCCGTGATGACCCCGGTCGACACACGGCGTCTCCCACTCCAGGGTTATGGCCATGAGTGGGCCCGCCGGCCCCACCGGTGCCGCCGTTGCGGTGCCGGTCGGCAGGCCGCTCGCCCCCGTCAGCGGAACTGGCGACCGGGCCGGTGGCGGCATCCCCGGGCCACGTCGGCCGTGAGTGTCTCAGCGTCGAGTTCGCCCAGGCCCTGCGCGCTGGCCGCTCAGGTGGACCAGAGTGAGGCGATGGGGTGGGCCCAGATGTGGTCGTCGAGTTGGAGTGAGCGGGTGCCGGTGTAGAGGACGATGCCGTGGGTGGCGCCGGTGACCATGTTCAGGTAGGCGCGCAACCCGTGGAGGTCGTCGGGGCGGACGTCGACGGCGGCTTTGATCTCGAACGCGACCGAGGATCCGTCGGCTCGTAGGGCGAGAGCGTCGACTTCGACCTTGCGCTTGGTGTCACGCCAGTGCCGGAGTTGGACGTGTTCGGTCGTCCAGCCGGCTTGGGCGACGAGCTCGTTGATCGCGAGGGTCTCGATGAGGTTGCCGAGCGTGTGCACCGGGGTGTTCGGGCCGGCTCGGGTGGCCCAGGCGGCCAGGCCGACGTCGGTGGCCAGGATCTTGGGATGCGCGCTGAGCACGCGGTGCTCGGAGGGGCGATGCGCGGGCAGGGCATGCACCAGGAAACAGGCTTCGAGGATGGTCAGGCGGGTGGCGATGGTTTCCCGGGTCGAGCCGAGGTCGCTGGAGAGGCTCGTCAGGTTCACGATGGTGCCGGTGGCAGCGGTGAGGTAGCGGGCGAGCCGGATGAGCTCGCTGCGGTCTCGGCGCCGATCGGTCTCATGGACGATGACGCCCTCGAGGTACTCGGCCAGCAACTGGGCCCGCAACAGGTCCGGCATCGAGGAGTCGGCCAAGGCGATGCCGGGGAGTCCGCCTCGCATGAGTCGGTGCATCAACTCCTTCGGCGTCGCGGGAGCGACGACGGTCCCCGTCGGATCGTCGAGAAGCCGGGTGAGGCGATCGACCGGGGTGCCGGCGAGCTCGCCTTGGGTCATCGGCCACAGGCGCAGCCGGAGCGTGCGGCCGGCCAAAGGATCGGAGCCGCCGAGTTGGTGGCGACCGAGCCGCGACGAGCCTGTGAGCACGAACAAGCCAGGCTCTCCTGTCCGGTCGACCCGCCGCTTCACCGCAATGGCGAGGTCGGGAACAAGGTGAGCCTCGTCGATGAATGCCGGAAGATCCAGCCCGTCGATGAAGCTTGTCGGCGCCGCACGCGCCGCTTCCTGGGTGGTCGGATCGGAGAGGTCCACACTGCTTGCCAGCCGGCCGCGGGCCTGCAGCATCCGACCGATGGTGGACTTGCCCGTCGCCCGTGCGCCCTCCAGGATGACCACAGGCACGTGATCCAGGGCCGTCTCGATTGTCTCGATCAGGCCACGTGCCACGATTCCTACCATGACGAGAGGCTACTGGCGAACGTCGGGTATGCCGACGTTTTTTCGTCGGGTGAGCCGTCGAATCTTCCGCAGGTGTCGGTCCGAACCGCCCGCTCGTCCCGATGCTCTCGACGGCCGCCCGTCAGCGTCAGCACCTCAAGACGGCCCCGACCTCGTTCTGGACGAACGCCAGGTTCGCCGACCACCATCAGGGCTATTGCTTGCTGGACGAGCCGCTCGTCGGGTCGTGCCACAGCAGGTCGATCGGGGCGGCGACGAGGCGTTCGCCGAACGAGGCGACTGTCGGCCCGGCATACAGGACGAGGCCGAGATGGAAGCGGTCACCCAAGCGCGACTGCAGGTGGCGAAGCCCCGCGAAGTCGCTGCGGTGCACCGTTTCCGATGCCTTGACCTCGACGCCGACAAGACGGCCGTCAGCAGATTCGAGCACGGCGTCGACCTCGACGTGTTCCTTCGTTCGGTAGTGGAAGAGCCGGGCCCGCGTCTGTGCCCATGTCAGTTGGCGGGCCAGCTCTCCGATGACGAAGTTTTCGATGAGTGGACCGACGAGGGAGTCGGTGCGTCGAAGCCGGGCCTCGGTCAGACCGCAGAGGTTTGCTGCCAACCCGGTGTCGACGAAGATGACCTTGCGCAGCCGCACAGCCCGACCCGTGGCCGAAGACGCCCACCCGTCCACACGCTTGATCAGAAAGACTTCCTCGAGCAACGAGATGTACCGCTCGGTCGTTGTGGCCGGAAGGCCGGCCTCGGAGGCGACGCGTTCGACGTTCAGTGGTTGGGTCATCGACCCGGCGAGCAGACGCAGGAGACGATGGAGCTCGCTACGCCGCTCGATCTCGGCCAGCTGCGTCACGTCTCGGTCGATGAGATCGTCGACGTAAGCGTCGAAGAACTTTCCCCGCCGGCCAACGGTGCGCCGAATCGCTCCGGGGAAACCACCGCGCAGGCATCGCCCGACGTACCCGTCTCTCGACTCGACGCCGAGCCGCCGATCGCCGGACAGCGCGACGGTCCAATCGTCGTCGAAAACCTGGTCGATGAACCTTTCATCTCGACGGTCGATCTCGCCCTGCGAGAATGGCCACAGCTCGATGGTCTCCATCCGCCCCACGAGCGCATCCGGCAACGTGCGAAGCCCAAGCAGCCGGGCCGAACCGGTCAGCAGGAACTGCCCCGGCCGTGGATCTTCATCCACAACGGCCTTGATCGAGAGTACGAGCTCGGGCGCGCGCTGGACTTCGTCGATGGCGAGCAGACCGTTGTGGCGCACGAACCGCGTCGGGTCGCCGAGGGCTGCGTGCCGTTCCGTCGCGACGTCGAGACGGCGCTCACTCGAGTCTGGGTATGACCGGAGTGCCGCCTTGACGAGCGTGCTCTTGCCGACCTGACGGGCACCGTTCACGGCGACTACCCGCGTGTCGCCGAGTGCTTCGTGCACCATCTGCTCGGCCCGTCGGGGAATGTACTGGAGCGAGGACACGCGATCATCGTGCCACACTGAACCTGGTACGTGGGGGATCAGTCGCATCAGTGATGGGGTCATGGTCGCTCGAGCGACGGGGAAATGGTCGCACGCGACAAGGCCGGGGAGCATGTCGGTGAGCGTCGAAGTCGAATGCGCTCGGTGCTGCGCATCTCCCACGACGCCGCTGGTACGGCCGGGCCGGGAGTGGAAGCAGGCAGCCTTGCATTGTCGGGCGGGTCCTTTCGTGCACGACCTCTCTCGATCGGGGTGCGCAGCCGTCAACCTGGGATCGCGCTGAGCTTGGCAAGAGCGAGCGTCAGCGGATCTGGGTGACCCGGCCGCTCGTGCCCCACAGCGTGTCGGCGGTGAGGGCATGGGTGTCGAGGCGGTCGGCCAGGGCCAGGCAGAGGCGATCGGCCAGTGAGAGGCCAACGCCTGGCCGCCATCGGTGGGCGGCCCTTTCGGCGTCGTCGGCGGTGACAGGCTCGATGCCGAGGTCGTAGCTGACGAGCAGCGCCTTGACCAGCTGCCAGTTGCGGCCCGCGGCCAGCACCTTCTGAGCGACCTCCGACCAGTTCGCGGCGCTGCATCGAGCGTCGGCGACGAGCGCGACCTCGACGGTGTCGGCCCCGTCCTCCTCCTGGAGGAACGCCAGGATCGCCGACGCGTCGAGGACGCGGGGCCCGGTCACTGCGCGTTTTCGTGTTCCGACGCCTGGCGTCGCTCGGTGAGGAGCTCGGTGACGAGATCGAGGCCCGTGAGCTCGTTACGGACCCGCGCTCGGAGTTGCTCGCGTGTCAACAACACCAAGCCGTCCGGGGTGTCGAGGAGGATCAGCTGGGTCCCCTCACGGATCCCGGAGCGCTCGCGAACCTCCACCGGCACGACGATCCGGCCCCGGTCTCCCACGACGATCGGATACGTCCCACGCATGTGAAGACCGTACCACATGATTCGCGGAGTGGGAACGAGGAGCTCGGCGGCAATCGGCTCACCGAAGTCTGCCAACGGTTCCGAGCACCACACGAGGGCGGCGCTACCGTTTCCCGTCCCCACATGCTCTCCAGCGAGGTCTGTCGCGCCATGAAGGTCACCGTCGTCGGGTCAGGGTTCTACGGGTCAACCACCGTGCAGCGGGTCGCCGAGGGCGGCTATGCCGATGAGGTGGTGGTGATCGACATCATCGAGGGCAAGCCCCAGGGCATTGCGCTCGACATGATGCAGAGCCGCTCCATCGAGGGTTTCGACACCCGCATCGTGGGCTCGAACGGCTACGCCGAGTCGGAGGGTTCCGACATTTGCGTGATCACCGCCGGTCTGGCCCGCAAGCCGGGCATGAGCCGCATGGACCTGCTCGAGGTGAACGCCAAGATCGTCGGCGACGTCACCCGTCAGCTTGTGGCCACCTCGCCCAACGCGGTACTGATCGTGGTGTCGAACCCGCTCGACGAGATGACCGCGCTCGCGGCCCGGGTGAGCGGATTCCCGTCGGCCCGGGTGATGGGCCAGGCCGGGATGCTCGACACCGCCCGCTTCAAGCATTTCGTGGCCGAGAAGTTCAACGTGTCGCCGTCGAAGGTGGAGGCCATCACCCTGGGCTCGCATGGCGACACCATGGTGCCGGTGCCGTCGCTCGTGCGGGTCGACGGTCGTCCGCTCACCGAGATCGCCGACGCCGAGACCATCGACTGGCTGGTGCAGAAGACCCGTGACGGTGGCGCCGAGATCGTGGCGCTGCTCAAATCCGGCTCGGCCTACTACGCGCCGGCGAGCGCGGCGGCGAAGATGGTGGAGGCCGTGGCCACCGACTCCAAGGCCGAGATGCCGGTGTGCGCATGGGTCAGCGGCCAGTACGGCATCTCCGACGTGTACCTCGGCGTGTCGGCCAAGCTCGGCCGGGGTGGCGTGGAGCAGATCGTCGAGCTCCCCCTCGCCGCCGCCGAGCTCGCCGCACTCAAACAAGCCGCCGAGGCCGTGCGTACCAAGCAAGCCGACGTCACCCAGTTCCTCTCGTAGCGTCGGGGCCGGACGCCAGCCCCACGAGAACCAAGCCGCGAGGATTTGTATCGCGTTTTGTGATACAACGGGAGAATGACGGACGCCATCTCGGTCAGGCTTGACAGTGAGGCCCGGCAGGCCCTCCGAACGCTGGAAGCCACAGGGCTCTCCCGTTCTGAGGCCATCCGCTCGGCCTTGATCTCATCGGCTCGCCGGCTTCAGCGGAGCTCGGTGCTCGCAGCCGAGGCCGCAGCGCTCGAGGCCGACGAGGGCGACCGGGCCGAGATGCTCGCTGTCGCCTCGCTCATGGAGTCGCTGCGTGCTCCGGGGTGACGTCTACCGCTTCAAGGTGCCGAAAGGCGTCGGTCACGAGCTGCACGGTGAGCGGTTCGGGATCGTCGTGCAGGCCGACGAGTTCCTTCCGCGATCGGTGGTGATCGTGGCCCCGACGTCGCGCAGCGCCCGTCCGGCGTCTTTTCGTCCCGAGATCGAGGTCGACGGGGAAGCGACTCGGGTTCTCGTGGAGCAGGTCGGAGCGGTCGATGCCCAGCGGCTCGGGGATCTCAGGGGCCACCTCAGCCGGGACGAGCTGTGGAGCGTCGACGAAGCGCTGACAACCCTCCTCGGCCTCGATTGAGCGTCTCGTTTCTAGGTTTCTTCGCGATTTTGCACCGGGGGTGCGCGAAAGCGCGAAGAATGCGGGGATGGGCGGTGCGAGAGGCGAGACCAACGGAACGGGCACCAGCAGGCGCGAGACCCGGGTCGAGCATGACTCGTTGGGGACGGTCGAGGTGCCGGCGGGGGCTCGGTACGGGGCCCAGACGGCGCGGGCGGTGGCCAACTTCCCGATCTCGGGGGTGCCCATCGAGCGGGGGTTGATCAGGGCGCTGGCGCTGGTGAAGGCCGAGGCGGCGTTGGTGAACGGGCGCCTGCGATCGGTACCGGCACTCAACACGGCCATGGCCCGAGCGATCGCCGCGGCAGCCGACGAGGTGGCCGACGGGCGTTGGGACGATCAGTTCCCGGTCGACGTGTTCCAGACCGGCTCGGGCACGTCGTCGAACATGAACGCCAACGAGGTGATCGCCTCCCTGGCATCGGAGCGGCTCGGACCCGGCCGACCCCCGGTGCACCCCAACGACCACGTGAACGCCAGCCAGTCGTCGAACGACGTGTTCCCGTCGGCCATCCGCATCGCGGCCACGGAGCTCGTGATCCGAGACGTGATCCCCGCGCTCGAGCTGCTGGCCCGATCGCTCCGGGCCAAAGCCAACGAGCTGGGCCACGTCGTCAAGGCCGGACGCACCCACCTGATGGATGCCGTGCCCATCACCCTGGGCCAGGAGCTCGGCGGCTACGCGTCTCAGGTCGAGAGGGCCGCCGAGCGGCTCCGTGAGGCCGTGCCCCGGCTGGCCGAGCTGCCGATGGGGGGGACGGCCATCGGCTCGGGGCTCAATGCTCCCAAGGGTTTCGGGCCATCGGTGATCGCCGCGCTGGCGATGAGGCTCGACCTGCCGTTCACCGTGGCGCGCGACCGCTTCGCCTCCCAGGCCGCCCCCGATGCGCTCGTCGAGACCTCGGGCCAGGTCCGCACCGCAGCCGTCGGACTCATGAAGATCGCCAACGACCTGCGCTGGATGGGCTCGGGCCCCGCAGCCGGCCTGAGCGAGATCCACCTGCCCGACCTCCAACCGGGCTCGTCGATCATGCCGGGCAAGGTGAACCCGGTGATCCCCGAGGTCGTGGCCCAAGTGGCCGTGCAGATCGTGGGCAACGACACGGCCGTGGCCTTCGCCGGTTCGCAGGGGGCGTTCGAGCTCAACACCTGCCTGCCGGTGATGGCCCGAAACCTCCTGGAATCCTTGCGATTGCTGGCGAACGTGACCCGACTGCTGGCCACGCGCTGCGTCGACGGGATCGTCGCCAACGAGGAGACGTGCCTGCGCTACGCAGGCTCGTCACCAGCCATCGCCACCGCGCTCAACCCCCACCTCGGCTACGAGACCGTCGCCGCCATCGTGCAGCAGGCCGTGAGGGAGCGACGGTCGGTGCGCGACGTGGTCGTCGAGCGGGGGCTCATGGCCGCGGGGG
>JANLSK010000235.1:0-7799 GCA_031362415.1 Actinomycetes bacterium
CAGGAGGTGCTCGGCTACTCGGTGTACGACGCCATCTCGCGGGGCGGGGGCTACCTGGGAATGGTGCGGATGCAGGATCCGGTCGATCTCCTTGCTCGCGACGAGCTCTGAGCCGATGGCCCGTCCGCCTGCGCATGAGTGAGCTCGACGGGCGCTCGCTCGAACGTGACGGTCGCGCCGCGCATGCCGTCGGCGACTACACGGCTGCGGCCACGCGGTACGAGGAAGCGTTCGGCGCCTACCGGCGAGCGGGTGATCTCGCGGCTGCGGCTCGTGCCGCGCGAACCGTCGGATGGTTCCGGGGCTGGGTCTTCGGCGAGTGGGCGGTGCACCGGGGCTGGGTGATGCGGGCTCGGCGATTGCTCGAACAGACCGACGACGAACACGGCCGTGGTTGGGTGGTGCTCGACGACGCCCTCGGGGGCCACGATCTCGAGGTGCAACGCTCGCAGTACCTCGAAGCGATCGACGTGGCCCGGCGTACGGGCGACCATGATCTCGAGTGCGATGCCACCGCGTCGCTCGGGATGATGCTGGTCTTCTCCGGCCTCGTCGACGAGGGTATGGCCTATCTCGACGAGGCATTGGCTGCGATCTGTGGCGGCGACGTGTCGGAGCTCCCGGTCGTCGAAGGCTGCCTCTGCGGCTTGATCACCGCCTGCGAACGGACCCGCGACGTCAGCCGAGCCGAGGAGTGGTTGCGCGCCGCCGAGCAGGTGATGCGACGCGACAACCTGCTCGCGGTGGCGGGGCACTGCCGGGCGCACTACGCGGGCATCCTCGTGGCGGCCGGTCGCTGGGCCGACGCCGAGGACGAGCTCCTCGGCGCGCTCGACCTGCTCCCCCAAGGGATCGCGGTGTGGGAGAGCGCCCGGTGCAGGTTGGCTGATCTGCGGGTGCGCCAGGGGCGCCTGGAGGAGGCCGAGCAGCTGATGGTGGGCCTCGACCACCACGAGGATGCCGTGCTGCCCCTCGCGGCGCTGCATCTCGCGATGTCACGTCCCGACCTGGCCATCGAGCTGCTCGACCGAGCATTGAACGCCGGAGCGCAGGAGCAGCACATGGCCGTGCCCTTGTTGGCGATGAGGGTCGATGCCCACCTCGCCCGAGGCGATCTCGATGCCGCCCGGAGGTCGTGGGAGCGGCTCGACGAGATGGCCGTCGATCAGCCGTCGGCCTACCTCCGGGCGGTCGCAGCCACCGCTCGGGCCCGGCTCTGCACCGCTCTTGCTCCCCGTGATGGGGACGGGGGCGGGGACGGGGACGCCCGGGCGTGCTGGCACGTGGCGCTCACGATGTTCGCGACAGCGCGGATGCCGGCCGAAGTGGCGATGGCCCGCGTCGGGCTGGCCCGCGTCATCTCCGCGACGACGCCATCCGTTGCGATCGCCGAGCTGCAGGTGGCTCACCACACCTTCGAGGAGCTCGGCGCGCGCCCTGCTGCCGACGAGGCCGCGGCGCTGCTCCGCTCCCTCGGCGGTCCGGCCACCACCGGGCCCAAGCGCAAGACCGAGCTCACCCGCCGCGAGGATGAGGTGCTCGAACTGCTCGCCCTCGGGCTCTCGAACGCCGAGATCGGCACCCGGCTGTTCATCAGCCCCAAGACGGCCGAGCACCACGTCGGGCGCATCCTGTCGAAGCTCGGCCTCCGAAGCCGTGCCGGAGCTGCAGCCCACGTCGCACGTCGAGCATGACGCCTGGGACGTGTCCTCCTCCCGGGCGCAGCGCCGAGCAGTGGTCACAACGACGTCAAATACCGTGTCCTTCTGACCACTGCTCGAAATCGGGCTAGCGCCGCACGTCATTCGACCCGGAGTTGCTCGATGGTCGAGACCCGGCGAGCCGCCAGAACCAGCACGGCCGTCGCGGCGAGCGCCGCGCCCAGCGCGGTGAGCACGACGACCACGACGCTGGTCCAGCCGGGGCTGAAGGTCGTGAGCACGCCGATGTCACGGGCGGTGCGCTGCCAGGCCAGGCGGCCGGCGACCAGTCCGACGGGCACACCGATGGCGACGCCGGTCACGGTGATCAGCGCCCCATGCCAGGCCAGGGCCTCGGCCACGAGCCGGCGCCGGCCGCCCAGGGCCCGCAGCACCGCGTGGTCGCGCCGACGGGCCCGTCCGGCGACCCAGAGCCCGTGCAGCAGCGTGATCGAGCCGGCCAGGGCGACGAGGGCCGCCACGACCAGGTCGACCCGGCCGATCAGGCCCAGGTTCAGAACCCCGGGCGGGGGAAAGGGCCCGGAGACGATCGTGTCTTCGGTGCCGATCAACTCGAGGTCGTCGACCGTCGCGCCCGGCGCCAGATCCACGAGCACGCCCAGGTAGTCGAACCGGGCCCCGGCCCGGACGGCTCCCTCGAGCGGCATCGCCAGGTTGGAGCCGAACGAACCATTGCCCAGCTCGGGGATCACCGCCTCACCGACGACGGTCAGAATCTCCCCGGTCGAGCTCGCTACCTCGTCTCCCAAGTCGAGTTGTGCAGTGGTGAGGGCGTCGCCTCCCACGATCACCTCGAAGGCGGTCGACGGCACGCGCCCGCGAATGAGGGGGGGCCACAGGCTGTCATGGCTCGGGTCGATGGCAAGGACCGAGATCTCCCCTGTACCCGCGATCGAGGCTCCGAGGTCGAGGTCCAACGCCCCGACGTCGGCCCGGGTCGAGCGCGCGATAACTGCGTCGACATGGGGTCCACCAGCCTCGATCGCCGCAGCCAGCTCCTCGCCTGCGCCTTGTCTCTGCTCGGCCAGGAACGCGTCCCATGCCCAGCCGTAGCGGTGCGGATCGGCCTGCAGCCGCTCCGACGAGCTCGACCACCCGTTGACGGCCATCACCAATGCCGTCGCCGCAGCCGTCGCAGCGACGGTGCCGCGGGCCTGCACCCGGCCCGAGCGCGTGCCCCATCCCGTGGCCGAGCGCCAGCCGACGAGCGCGCCGGGGCGGCGCAAGGGAGCAGGGAACGTCCCCGACGCGGGGTTCCCCTGGCCGAGCCGACGGGTCATCCGGTGAGCCGACACCCAGGCCATCCCGACCAACATGGCCGCGAGTGCGACGGGCCCCGAGAGGAGGACGAGCCCGTCGGCGTGTATTCCCGGATCGGGCTCGACCGAGCCGGCGAAGCCCGTCGGCACCAGCGTGGACCCGATGAGACCCACGGCCGGCGCGAGCAGCAGCCCGCCGAGCAGGGCCGCCACGACCGGGCCCGCCACCACGACCTGTTGCTCCGACCGGCGCAGGCCGATGGCTCCGAGGGCCGGTATCTGGTCGATGTCTCGACGGACGACTCCGCCGCCAGCCTGGACGATTGCGGTCACGATCGCCAGCCCGGCGACCGCGAGCAGGATCAGGTAGGCGTCGCGCTGAGTCGCCAACGCATCGGTCACCTCGGGGGCTTCGAACCTCGCGAGCCCCACGAGAGGGTCCCCGGCGCTGGCAGCGGGTGAGCCCGGCGACCCGAGGCCGAGGTCGGCGTCGGGGCCGAGCCTGACCATGACCCCAGCTCGCAGCGGACCTGCTCCGCCGACGGCGCTGAGTGCATCCACCCACGGGGCATACCACCGGTCGGCGAAGGCTGGCGTCAGCAGCGCGCTCGACGCCCCGACGTTGGTTCCCACGTCGAACACCCCCTGATGCACACCGACGACCCGGGTCCTCTGGAGCACCACCTCGGGATCCGACACCAACGTGACCTCGTCTCCGACCCGCAGGCCGCTGAGCGCAGCCATCGCCGAGTTGATCGTGAGCTCGTCGACCCGGCTCGGATCGGCCAAGCGTCCGTCGAGGACGCGGGGGACATAAATCGACATCCCGAACGATGGCGTGAGCCCGACGAACGAGCCCATCTGTTTGAGATCGGCGCGCCCCTCGGGGTACACGAACATGAATGTGATCGCCGAGACCGCTTGCACATCGGGCCGCGCTTCCAGATCGTCGACGACCCCACGCCAGGCGTCCTCGGGGAACTCCCCGATGAGCTCGGGTGCCAGCGTCGCGTCCTCGAAGCGGGGCCACACCGTGTCGATGCGGCGAGCCCCCGTCCACACCGTGAGGAGGAACCCACCACCGAGCGCCGTCGCCAGCGCCAGGGCCATGAGCGCTCGCCAGCGCCGTCGCACACCACAGCCAACGAGCATTCTCAGCGCATCCATCATTCGCCCCTCAGGGCCTGGGCTGGGGTCGTGCGGACGGCCCGCCAGCCGGATGCGAGCGCCAGCAGGCCGGCCGCACCTGCGAGCGCGACGACGACCAGCGCCAGCACGCTCCAGGGCACCACGGGTCCCGACGCCAGCCCCAGGTAGGCGACCAGCGCCGACCAGCCCCAGCGTCCGAGCACCCACCCGGCGGTGCTCCCGGTGATGAGAGCGGGGAACGCGATGGCGGTCAGGTACCAGGCCAGGCCGGCTCGAGTCTGGTGCCTCGTCCCGCCCAAGGCCCGGAACACGGCAAGGTCGCGCCGGTTGCGCCGGAGCGTCGTGACCACGGCGTGGATCAGCACCGCCAGGCTCAATGCGCCGACGGCGATGGCCAGGGTCAACGGCAGGTCTCGCACGCGTTGCACGTTGAGGAGATCGTTCTGGGCCACGGGCAGCTCGGTGCTGAACGGGAACTCGTCGCTCAGGGCTCGCAGGGCCGTGTCGTGGTCCAGCTCGGGATCGAGGCGCATCGCGACCCCCTCGGGAGTGAGGGTCGGGGCGAACGCGTGCAGGGTGGCGGCCGAGACGACAAAGCCGCGGCCGGCCGCCACGTCGGCGCTGTCGTTGAGGATGGCCCATCCGACGATGCGCACGTCCAGAGGGTCCGTCGGCGTAGGACCGAACGGGTCGATGGCCATCTCCACCGTGTCGCCCACCCGGGCGCCGAGCTCCTCGAGGGTGTTGCGGCCCACCGCGACCTCGCCGAGGGCCGTCGGGACGCGCCCTTCCACCACGGTGGGGCCGATGCGGCCGTCGCCGTCGAAGACCAGCATGGGAACCTCACGATGATCGAGGGTGGCGGTCTCCGAGTACACCAGGGCGGTGGCGGCAACCACGGGGTTGCTCGCCGCCTGATCCGAGAAGGCCCGGGCCTGCTCGAGGTCGGCGACGTTGCCGACGCGGGCGTCCCAGGTGACGCCGTAGCGTTCTGGATGATCCGTCACACCATCGAGCGTGCGCACCAACGTGCCCACGAGCACGGCGACGGCGATCCCGGAGGCCACCGCCGCGATCGCGCTCCAGCGAGCCGAGCGCTCACGGCGCCCCGAGCCGAGAGCGTCCCCCAAGGCCCGCGATGCCGACCGGGGGCCGAACCCGGCCGGGAGGGTCCGTGTCCGGCGAGCGGAACCGATCCCACGCCTGGGCGGCGGGGCCCGATGGCCGGCCACACCCGAGCTCGCCGCTCGACGGCCGAACCCACACGAGAAGGTCAGCGCCAGCACGAGGACGGGGACGGCGGCCATCCCGATCGCCAGCACAGGAGCGTCGGCGCGGATGCCGGGGTCGACCTCGGCCCGCCGGGCCACGCCAATGGGGGAACTATCCGATGCCAGCACCGCGGCGAGCCCGGCGATGCCCGAGGCGGCTAGCGCCAGCGGGCCGGCCCGGACGACCGCCGTCCACGCGCTCTCGATTCGGCGCCCCCCGATGGCGTGCACCGCCGCCTGATCACCCAGCTCCCGCCCGATCTGGCGGGCCGCGGTGACCCCGCTCGCCACCAGCGCCGCCAGCGCGAGCAGACCGGCGAGCATCCACCATGTGCCGGCCTCGAGGCCTGTCGCCCGTTCCGTGCTGGCGACATCGGTGTCGACCAACGGCGGGATGTCGATCAGCTGGCGGTCGGGCCAGAGCTGTCGCACCGCCGAATCGAACGCGGCGACCGCGCTCGGACCGTCGGCGAGCCGCACCACCGGCTCCAACGCGTAGCGGGCCACGTCGGGACCGTGCGCGGCCCACCACGCCGGGCCGGGGTACATGTTGGAGTTGTCGGAGGTGGGTTTCAGATCCTCCGGATGGCGCACGATCCCCACGATCGTCACCGGGTGAGCCAGCCCGTCCGGGGTCGCGGCATTGTCGCTCGTGACGGTGAACTGATCGACCGTGAACGCGGCGACCGTGAGCACGTCGCCCAGGCGGAAGCCGTTGTCGTTCAGGAACTTCTCGTTGACGACCACCTCGTCGGGGGCATCGTCGCGGTACATCCGTCCGGCCAGCACGACCGGCGTCCCGTCGGCTGGGATTCCGGGATCGGCCTTGGTGTAGAGGAGTTGGGGGAACCAGCCGATGGGCGACCGTGCGTCGGCCACGCCCACGATGTTCAGCCCGAACCGGTTCACGGCCTCGACCCCGGCCAGACCAGCCAGCTCGGCGGTGTCGGACCCGGTCTGGATGTCGTCGAAGCACATCCGGATGAGGCTTTCGTAGTCGCCGAAGATCTCGGGGCCGACGGTGTCTGGGCATGTGAAGACCAGCACATCGGTCGTGCGGTAGGCCGCGAGGTAACGCTCGACCGCGGTGTCGCTGCGCCGGGCCGCAGCTGCGGCGAACATGACGGCCCCGGCCGACAGCCCGACGAGGAGCGCGAGGAAGGCGGTGGCGGCCCGGTTGGCCCGAGCGAGGCTCCGGGCCCGCAACAGGATCGCCGGCCAGGCCACGTCACTCGCTCCGCAGGACGGCGCCGGGGGCGACGCGGGTCGCCATCCAGCCGGCCCAGCTGGCAACAGCCAGCACCACGACCGCAGCGGCGCCCAACACGACCGCGACCGGGGCCCACGGCCACACCGGCCCGCTGGCCAGGCCGACCCGGTCATTCACCAGCCGCCAGGTCTGACGCCCACCGATCACGCCGAGCGCCAGGCCCAGTGCGATGCCGACCGCGCCCAGTTGCCCCCCGCACCAGATCAGCGCACGCGCGGTCTGCTGCCTGGTCGCGCCCATGGCCCGGAGAGCGGCGAGATCAGCGCGGCGGGCGTGGGCCGCCGACCCGAGCGCATGCGCCAGCCCGATCGCCGCGAGGAAAGCGACGGCGATCGCCAGGACCGCAGGGATGCTTCGTAGTCGAGCGAGGTTCCGGAGCACGTTCGGGCGGCTGGGCCGATCCGTCGTGAACGGGAAGTCGGCGGCGACCGAGGCGACGGCGGTCGCGCGGTCGATCTCGGGGCCGAGACGGAGGACGAGGGTCTGGGCGGTCGTCAGGTCCTGCAGCGTCGTGAACGTCTCGGGAGCGACAACGGCGCCCCGGCCGGGCGAGACGCCTAGCAGGGTGTCGGCGACGATCACCCGGCCCACCACGATGGCCTCGACCGAGGTCAGCCGTTGCCCGTTCTCACCCTCCAGGGTGACCGTGTCGCCGAGCCCCACCCCGAGCTCCTCGGCGGTGAGGCGGCCGAGCGCCACCTCCCCCGGAGCAGACGGCGCACGACCGTCGATGACTGCGGGGCCCAGATTTCCGTCGTAGGCGAGCACCGGCATCCCGACGCCATCGACGGTCACAATGGACGAGGTCTCGAGCGCAGCGAGGGCGTCCACCGCCGGATTGGCCCGGGCGAGGGCGAGGCCCGCGGCGAGCTGCTCGGGCCCGTCGAAGTTCCCGACCTGGAGATCCCAGGTGGCGCCGAAGCGTTCGGGCTCACGGCTCACCCGGTCGAAGCTGGCGACGGCGACGGCACCGGTGAGCGCCACGGCGACGGCCACCACAGCCCCGAGGGCGGCCGCTTGGGTCGGCCGCCCGCCACGGCCAGTACCCCGGACCAGGGCCCCGCCGTATGCGCTCGCGGGCGTCCGCCCCACCCCGGCAGCAGGGTCGGCCCGCCGTGGGGGGGGGGCG
>JANLSK010000276.1:0-38847 GCA_031362415.1 Actinomycetes bacterium
CTGCCCGGCCTCCAGCTCGCCCTGCGCTACATCGCCGACGGCGCCTACCTCGACGGTCGGATCATCGCGACCGGGCACCTCGAAGAGGTCGGTAACGTCGTCAACTACCTCGTCGGTGACCCCGTGCAGCAAACCCACGACGACTTCATGGAGCTCGGCCCGCGTCTCCGCGAGATCGGGCGGTTCCCCGAGACGCGACGTTCGCTACAGCTGCGCATGCCCGCGCTCCTCCGGTGGTATGGCGCGCCTCAGGCCTTGATCTCGGCGGAGGTCGTGCCATTCCGGCCCCATCGGGGCGTCGTGGTGATCATCGAGGAGCCCACCGGTGCCGACGTCAGCTCGTGGATGCAGTGGCTCCACACCGACCACTACCCGGCCGTGCTCACGACTCCGGGCGTCGCCGGCGCCTGGATGTACGGGTCGACGAACACGTGGGACCTGCACCCTTCGACGCAGGGCGACCCGCAGTACACCACCGTGATCTACCTCGACGACGATCCGCTCGCGACGACGAATGCGCTCGTTCCCCTCGTGGAGGAGCGTTGGCGGTCGGACGCGGTGCGGCCGCTGTTCGCGGGCCCCCTCAGGACGATGATCGAGTGGGAGGCATGGCGCTGACATGGACGGTCGACGCTGCTCCGAGGTGGCGATCACTATGTGCAGCGCATGGCAGTCGAGCACGGGGCCGATATCCAGAAACTTCGATGACATTCTGTCGCCCGAACAATCGAATCCAGGAGTGCGAGATCAGTGTCATACAGTCGAGGAATCGGCGAGCTCCACCACTCAGATACAACCCCCATCTCAGCGTGACACGCCCTGACCAGATATCGGTGCCGTGGGCGTGAAGCGCACGGGGACGCGCTCGTAGCCGCTCACGAAGTTCGCCGACCGGTGCGCCGGCTCCTCGGCGTCGACGAGCGACAGGTCGGGCAAACGGTCGAGGAGCCGATCGAGCACCACCCGTAGCTCGAGTCGAGCGAGACTCGCGCCGAGGCAGAAGTGCGGTCCGAACCCGAATGCCACGTGGTCGTTCGGGCTCCGGCGGATGTCGAACCGGAACGCGTCCTCGAAGACGGCCTCGTCACGATTCGCCGACGGGTAGAGCAACAACATCGTGTCGCCCGCGTCGATCCGACGGCCGGCCAGATCGACGTCGACGACCGCCGTGCGGGCCATGTTCTTGATCGGGCTGACCCATCGCAACATCTCCTCGATGGCTGCCGGCAGGAGTCGACGATCGTGCCGGAGGCTCTCCCAGAGGTCGGGCTGGCGCAGCAACTCGTAGACGCCCCCGGAGATGACGTGCCGGGTCGTCTCATCGCCCCCGTTCAGGATCAAGAGCGACTCGCTCACGATCGCACGTTCGTCGAGGCGATCACCGTCGACGTCGGCGTGAACCAGGATGCTCATCAGATCGTCGGTCGGGTGCTCGCGCCGGGAGGCGACGAGACCCAGCGCGTAGGCGCCGTACTCCGCCCCGGCCTGCGCGGCTCGCGCCACCGCCTTGTCTGTGCCCTGACCGAGCATGCTCATCATGTCCTCGCTCCAATGGAGCAGCCGGGCCCAGTCGGCCGGATCCACCCCGAGCGCGTCGGCGATGACGATCAGCGGAAGCCAGGCCGCGATGTCGCCCACCAGATCGCACTCGCCGCGCTCGGAGACAGCGTCGATCAGATGATCGACCGTCTGGCAGATAAACGCCTCCCTGTCCCGGACCCGTCGGGGGGTGAACCCCGTGTTGACGAGCTTGCGCCGCTGCCAATGCGCCGGATCGTCCATGTCGATCATCATCGGCGACGGGCCGAAATCGGGCCGTATACCGCCAGCGCTGCTGAACAGCTCCGGATGCGTCGAGACGTGCTTCACCAGGTGATGGGTCGCGATCCCCCACACGCCGGTGCGAGGATCCCGCCACACCGGAGCGTTCGCCCGGAGCCAGGCCAGTTCCTCATGGGGGTTCCGTCCCCAGAAGGAACCGTCCACCAGGTCGATGCGGCTCTCGATGGTGTCCATCACCGTGATCCTTCGATTCGAACGGACGCTTCAAACTCTTCGACGACCAAGAGTACGGACCTTTGTTTCAGCGCCGACCTCGACCGATGCGCGTGCCGGCGCACCGGGTCAGGCCCGGTCCGCCGCAGCCCTCGGGAGATGCCACTGCAACTCCACGTGTTGGCCGAACGCGAGCAACCCGGCGGAGACGACGTCGGTGCGGACGAACGCCTGGATCATGTTGGCGCGAGCGTGCCCGGGTCGTCGGGGTGGAAGACGCCAATGAGCGCCACGCGACCCGCGAGCTCGGCATCGCTCTCGGCGGCCCGGACTCGCTCGAGGGTCGCGTCGAAGTCCTCGCGTGCGAAATACCGGATCCCGAAGTGGAAGGACCGTTGCGGCTCGGCCCGCAACCGTGCCAGATAGGTTCGCGCCACCGAACCCAGTTCGTCGTCGCTGGGCTCGTCGATCGTCGCCTCGAGCGCCTGTTCGAGCGCCCACTGCTCGGGCGTCACCTGCGATGCGTAGCAGGCGTTGTTGGCGACGTCTGCCACCGCGGGGTCGATGAGCGAGAAGAACCACTCGCCCCCATGGTCGGCCACGCGCATCCCCAAGAGCTCGAACACGCGTGCCGCGAGGGCACGCTCGCCGGGACGGTAGACCATCTCGACGTGGTTGAGCTGGCGGCGCGTGTCAGCAGCGTTCACCGATGCACCGGTCATGGCGCCGCCCGTTCGAGAACGACCACGGGGATCACCCGACTGGTGCGCTTGGTGTACTCGTCGTAGTTCGGCCAGACCGCGGTCATGACCTTCCAGAGCCGCTCCCGCTCCTCACCTTCGGCGGTGCGGGCCCGCGCCGGGAACCGGTCGGCCCTCATCTGCACGGCCCCCTCTGGGTTCGCCTCGAGGTTCAGATACCACTGGGGATGGGCCGGGGCCCCGCCCATCGACGCCACCACGACGCAAGCATCGCCGTCGAACCCGCAGATCAGCGCGGTCTTCCGCTCGAGGCCCGACTTCCGGCCGGTGGTGCTCAGCGCCAGGCACGTGGCGCCGTTCCAGAGATAACCCACTTCGCCACCGGTCTCCTCGTAACGACGCACGTGCTCGTCACCGAGGAGGGTGATGTCCGGGGGCGTGTAGCTCGAGTCGCTCATCGCATCGTCCCTCTCGCATTCATTCCTGGCTCATGCCGGCATGTACTTGCCGCCATCGACCACGAGGACCTGACCGGTCACGAACCGCGCTTCCTCGCTCGCGAAGTACGCCACCGCTCCCGTGAGGTGCTCGGCGCTGATCACGCCGGGAACCGCCTGTTTCGTGGCGAGCTGCTCGAGCATCCCTCCCGGCACGACATTGCGCGTCGCCTCGGTGTCGATGACACCGGGTGCGATGCAGTTCACGGTGATCCCGTACGGACCGAGCTGCGTGGCGCTGAACTTCGTCAAGCCGATCACGCCCCATTTCGTCTGCTGGTAGTTGAACGCGTTCAACCCGAGAAAATCGATGGCCTGACCCGGCGTGTAGTTGTAAGCCGCGGCGGAGGACTGGTTCACGATCCTCCCGGAGCCCTGCGACACCATCTGTGGGGCCACCGCCCTGGTCATCAGCCACACCCCGTGGAGGTTCACGTCGAACACGCGCTTCAGGTAGGCCTCGCTCTGGTCGGCCATGTTCCAGTCGCCGTAGAGGGCCGCATTGTTCACGAGGATGTCGATTCGACCGTGCGTGGCGACCGTTGAGCGAGCGCACGCCTCGGTCGAGGCCGCATCGGCGACGTCGCAATGGACGAACGCGATCGGACCGACATCGCGCAGTTCCTCGACGCACGTGGTCCCGTTGACCTCGTCGACATCGGCGACGACGACCGACGCCCCCTCCCGCAGGAATCGCTCCGCGTAGGCGCGGCCGATTCCCCGGCTGGCACCCGTGACCAGCGCGACCCGACCCTCGAAGCGCACGGATCAGGCCGTGGCCAAGACGGGCGGCTGGGCCGGCGTGAACCGATAGAGCCGTTCGGCGTTGCCCCGTAGGAGCTTGTACTGCGTAGCGGCTGGGAGATGGCCGATCACGCCGCGCACGGTCTTGATGCTGTCGGGCCAGGTGGTATCGGAGTGCGGGTAGTCGGTCTCGCACATGATGTTGTCCTCGCCGATCTCGTCGATGCTGGCGATGCCGTGGTGATCCTCGATGAAGCAACCGAAGATGTGGTCACGGAAGGCCGCCCGGATGTCGATCGTGTCGATGTCAACGTCGGTCGTGGCATGGCCCATGAACTGCTGGCCCTTCTTGACCCAGTGGCGCTGCTTGTCGAGCACCTGCTCGGCCCGCTCGAGGAAGTACGGCATCCAGCCGATCTCGCCTTCGGAGAGAGCGACCTTCACGTTCGGGAACCGGGTGAACATCCCGCTGAATATCCACGAGAGCATGCAGCCAGCCGTGCGGATCGCGCCCCACGTGAGATTCGCCATGAACGGCGAATCCTTGGCGATCTGCGGCACCTGCGACGACGAGCCCACATGGATCGACGCCACCAGGTTCAGCTCGTTGGCCGCGGTGAACACCGGATCCCAGTACCGGTCGCGGTCGTGAATCGTCGGTAAACCAAGCGGTTCAGGGTTCTCGCTGAACGCGAACGCGGTGACGCCCTTGGTGGCACACCGCTCCATCTCGCTGACGGCCAAACGCGGGTCCCACATGGGGATCAGCATCAGCGGGATGTACCGGCCGGGCGCGGCACCGCACCACTCCTCGACGAGCCAGTCGTTGTAGGCCTTCAAGCACTCGAAGCCGAACTCTCGATCGCTCGCATCCATGAACAGCTGGCCGCAGAACCGCGTGATCGTCGGGAAACAGAGCGAGGCGAGAACCCCGGCACGGTCCATGTCCTCGAGTCGGGCCGCGGGGTCGTAGCAACCGGGACGCATCTCCGAATACGGGAGGGCTTGCGGGCTGAACTCCTCCTTCGACTTCCCGACGACGGCGCTGAGCCCCGAGCTGGGGTGCCGCTTGCCGTCGTACACCCAGTAGTCCATCCCGTCGTGGAACTCCATGTGGGGCGCCCGGTCACGGTCCTTCGCCGCCACCCGATCAACCCAGACGTTCGGCGGTTCGAGGATGTGGTCGTCGACCGAGATCAACCAGTCGAGCGAGACGTCAGCGGTCATGGCTCCTCCAAGGGGTCGTGCTGCGGCGGTTGCTCAGGTGGTCATCGGGCAAGCTCGCCGATGGCCAGGTGCTTCACTTCCTGGAACTCAGCGATGCCGTCGGTCCCCCGCTCGCGCCCGAGGCCGCTCTGCTTGTAGCCGCCACCGGCGGCATAGGCGCTGAACACCGATGCGTTCACCTGAACCGCGCCCGAGCGGATCCGCCGTCCGATCGCCGCGGCGGCCGCGACGTCGGCGCTGAACACCTGGGCAGACAACCCGTAGGGGCTGTCGTTGGCGATCCGGACGGCATCATCGACGTCCTCGTAGCCGATGATCCCGAGCACCGGCCCGAAGATCTCGTCCCGAGCGGCCGGGTTGGAGTTGTCGGGGAGGTCCAAGACGGTGGGCTCGAACCAGGAGCCCCGATCGAACCTGTCGGGTCGCCCGCCGCCGGTCGCGACCTTCCCGCCGTGCTCCTCGGCGACGGCCACGTACCGCTCGCACCGTTGCCGGGCCGCCGCGTTGATGAACGGCCCCATCAAGGTTCGGGGATCGGAGCTGAGCACGGTGGCGCCGGCAGGACCTTCCTCGGCGATCACGCTCAGGACGCCAGGAGGAAGGTCGGCTGCCTCCGCGCAACGACGGGCCTCGGCGACCGCGGTTTCGACCTCGGCCGCTTGCGTGACGGCCGCCGTGGCGACCACGGTCTCGTCGGCGGGGTTCCCGACCGGGACGGTCGCCTCCGGATCTCTCCACCGGCCTGCTACGAAAGACCGGCTCCCGTCGATCAGCTCCGTCACGCCTCACCCTCCCGCGCAGGTCGCCGACAGTCCATCAGTCACCACGTCGATTGTCGGGAGCCGTTCACTCGACGCTCCCGGCGCCGGCACGCGGAGCCCACTGCGTGTGCTCAACCTAACAGGCGGCAACGCCCGCCGGCCACGTTCATCAGAACATGATTTCGCAAGTGAACCGCCGACGAGCTCGGGCACGCCGACCCAGCGACGAACGTTGGCAGCGACTCTTGACCGACCGTGTCACCCGATCACGCCCAGGCGCCGGTACGTGTCGTGATCCGTCAGCGCCGCGGCGAGCCGGGGCATGTGGATCAGGACGACGGCCCGCGAGCTGATCCGGGTGATCACCCAGAGAAAGAATCCGAAGCAGAAACCGCGGGTGTAACTCTCCCATGCCTCGTCCCACGACGGTGCGTCGACGCCGAGGCCTTCCAGCTCGTGCAGGTAGTGGCGGAGCAGCGCGGCCTCGTGGGTACGCCGGTCGTCGACGGTGAGCACCGTGCCGAGGTGGTAGGTCACGTCGGTCGACCAGTGCCCGGGCTGGACGACCTGCCAATCGAGCCAGCAAGCCCGACCGGCGGCGTCGAGGTACACGTTCCCCGAGTGGGTGTCGCCATGGATCACACAGGTGGCCGGTACCTCGGCGGTCCGGAGGACCGCCTCGCGGAGAAGATCGGCGCGGCGCAGCTCCGGCGCAATCCCGGGCCCGCGGCCATCGTCGAGAAGACGCTGGAGGGTCTGTGTGGGGAACATCGCCATCATCTCGGCCATCTTGGGCACGAGCCAGTCACAGCCGACCGGCCGGGGGTCGTTCCAGGTCGCGGCATGGAGCCGGGCGAGTTGGCCGAGGCTGTCGCGCGTGGTGTCCACGGAATAGGGCTGGTGGGCATCGAGGAAACGACCGCCGTTGCCCACCACGTCCTCCATGACGACGAGCGCCCGCCCCGTGGTCTCGTCGATGCCGACGTAGGCGACGCGCGGCGTTCGCATCGTGACCCGGGGGGCGAGATCTCGATAGAAGCGCGCTTCGGAGGCGAGCGTCCCCGGGCCGTCGTCGCCGAAGTGCGCCTTCACGCAGTAGGCGGTTCTCCGGCGAACGCCAGCGGCGTCCTCGACGGTCACCAGGAACCGCACCTTCTGAGCAAGCGTGCGGGACTCCGCAACCCGATCGACGGCCACGATCCTCTCGGCGGGCACGATGTCGAGCGCCTGGGTCAACCACTCCGGATCCAGGAACGACGCAAGCTCCCTGGGTGCCGGATCGAACGAGGCCGAGCGTGGACCTGCCATCGGAACAGAACAGTATTCTGATCCCGGGGTTCGCGCCCGTAGGCGGCTGCAGCGTGCGCTCGTGGCGGAGGCCGATGTCGTGATCAGCGCCCGTGACGTCCGCCAGCTCGAGACCTCGGCCCGCTCTCCGAGCCGTGCTTCGTGCGGTGATTCGTCCGTTCGGATCTCGCTAGCTCGTCCTAGTTGGGACGGGCCAGGCGGACGGCGGCGGCACCGCCGCGCACGATCCCGGTCGCCCAGCGAGTGGCGGCAATCAACCCGGCCATCACGTCCTCGGCCGGGTTCGGGCGTCCGACTGCCTCGTCGGTCCGGCCACCGAGCGCCCGGTGACAGAAGCTCCACAGCTGATCGGCCAGATCGTCCGGGGGTGGGGCGCTGGCGAAGGCGTAGTGGTGAAACGTGGTCATCACGAGCCGGTTCACGAACCATGCGTTCTGCTCAGCGTCACCCGGAACGAGTTGCCCGGCCTCCGTCGCCGCTTCGATGTCAGGGATCAGGAGTCGGGCGAACGACGCGGTCGCCTGGGCGAGCTCGTCCGGGTACGCCTCTTGCAACCGGAAGTGCTCGGAGGAGATGAACCGCCGAGCCGCCGGACTGGCCCGACCGTCGAGCCCCGCGATCGCAGTGACCACGTAGGAACGCAGTCGCTGCACGGGATCTGGCTCGTGTCTCGCCCCGAGGTTGAACGCAACGCACGCCTCGGCGATCCGCTGCTCGATGACGGCGAGGATGAGCTCGTCCTTGCCGGCGAAGTACCGGTAGAACGTCTGCAGCGAGACTCCCGCCTCCTTGGCCAGCTCGTGGATCGTGAAGGCAGAGCCCTTCTGCCATGTGAGCCGCAGAGCGGCTTCGACGATCTGCTCGGCGTGGCGGTTGGAGCGAGCGCGGGATTGCTCGGTGATCCCGGCCCGTGCCGCAGCACGCCCCGGCCACGACAGCTCGATATCGAGTCTGGGAACAGCTGCGGGGAGCTCGGTCATCACATCTCCGGGACGGGGAACGGCGGCGACGCTGTGCGAACCGGACCGGGATCCGGGTCGTCGTCGTAGTCGCTCCCGGAGGACTGCATGGCCGAGCGGAGATCGAACAGCTCCCGCAGGCGATCGCGGTCGGGGAGGATGGGAGCGGACGCGGTCATCGTGCGGTGTATCCCCCGTCAATGGGCACCATGACGCCCGTGATGTTCATGGCGCGATCCGACACGAGGAAAACCGCAGCCTCGGCGCAGTCTTCGGCCAGGATCGGCCGGCCCAGCGGGTGCATCGCTCCGACATGCTCGGCGACCTGCGCCAGCTGATCACCCTCGGCGGCCAACCCGCCAGCGGCCGCGAAGTTGGTGTAAGGCATGCCAGCCGGGCAGATCGCGTTGCATCGGATCCCGAGCGGCGCGCCCTCGATGGCCACCGCCCGGGTCAACTGATGAACGGCACCCTTGGTCGCCCCGTAGACCGACCCACCCCAGGCGACCAGCCCCGCAACCGAGCCCGTGTTCAGGATGACGCCGCCGTGGCCCTGCTCCTTGAACTGCTGCACGGCATGCTTGCAGCCGAGGAAGACACCACCCACGTTCACCGCGAACAGGCGGTTGAAGTCGTCCATCGTGTGTTCGGTGAGCGTTGCGCCGAGTCGGGGCGTGGGGATGCCGACGTTGTTGAACATGATGTCGAGACCGCCGAAGGCTTCCACGGCCGCTCCGATCGCCGCGACGACGTCGGACTCCTCCGACACGTCGCACCGGATCGAGATCGCCTCGCCGCCCGCCGCCTCGATCAGCGACGCGGTCTCCCGCGCGGATGCTTCGTCGAGATCGACACACCCGACGAGCGCACCCTCGGCGGCGAACCGCAGCGCTGAAGCCCGGCCGACCCCGGAACCGGCCCCGGCGACGATCGCTCGCTTGCTTTCCAGTAGGCCCATGGACCTCATGCTCCTTGTGGTTCTTCGTCGATCACGAGCATCAATCGATCTCGAGTGTCAAGGCGCGCGTCGGACAGGCATCGACCGCGACCCGGATGGGGTGTCGACGTCGTCCGTGGAGTCCGCATCGACGACCGGCTTGGCGTCGTCGTGGCTGAACGTGGTCGGCGCGTAGACCAGACATGCACCGCTGCCGATGCATCGCTCACGATCAACACTGACCTTCCAATGCACCACATCGTCCCTTCCGGCTCGCCGCGCGAAACGACGTTCTTCCTCGTACGAACGAGCCTGGTCGGGCAACGGGGAGGGTGTCATGCTGCACCGGCCCGGTAGACGACTGCGCCCCCGAGGTGGGGGGAGGAGTGACAGGCCAGGCCCACCGTGACGCCCTCGCGCTGTCGGTCGCCGGCCCGACCGGCGAGCTGCAGATAGCACTCGAGCATCTGGGGCACTCCGTGCATGCGACCGTTCCCGAGCGCACCGCCGCCGGACAGCACCGGGAGCGCACCGTGGCGGTCGCTGTCGATGCGACCGTCCTGCACGAAGCGGTGCGCCTCCCCCACCGGGCACAGGCCCAGGACCTCGAGCCAGAGAAAGACCAACGGCGAGAACCCGTCGTACAGCTGGGGGAGATCCACCTCGGCGGGCCCGAGCCCGGCGCTGCGCCACAGTCGCGCCGCCATCGCCGTCCCAGCCTCCATGATGTCGTCCAGCGGCCAGTGCAACGGCAGGCGGCGCCGGGTGGGCATCGAGCTCGCGAGACCCGAGACGTACACCGGCCGGTTCGGGAGATCCCGGGCCCGATCCGCTCTTGTGAACACGAACGCGGCCACCCCGTCGACGGGCAGGTCGCAGTCGAGCCGGCCGATCGGGTCGTTCACCATCGGAGTGCTGAGGTAGTCGTCTGCGGTGAGCGGCCGGTCGTACCAGTACGACCAGGGGATCCGGGCGCCGTTCTTGCGCGCCTCAACGACGACCGCTGCCATCGCATCCCTACTCGCTCCGTACCGCTGGAGGTACTCGTTGTAGGTGAGCCCGATCATCGCCATGGGACCGAAGAAGCCTTGCGGCACCGTCCACTGCGCCATCCCGCGGACCGAGGTCCGAGAGCTCCCGTGATACCGACCCTTGGGGTTGTGAAGCGCCCGGTGGACGAGCACGTAGTCAGCCGCTCCGCTCGCGATGGCGTTCGCCGCCAGGCCGACGATGCCGGGAATCTGGCCGAAACCCTGGAATCCGGCGACGTAGGCCGGATCGACACCGAGACGCTCCGCCAACCACCCGGCTGTGACGGTGCTCACCCCGTCGGCGATCGCATGGTCGCCAGCGGTCGGGAACAACGACGACGTGACGAACCCGTCGATCTGGTCGACGCGGAGTCCCGAGTCGGCGATGGCGGCCCGGGCCGTGTCGAGGGCGACGATCCCGAGAGGTCGCTCGGCATGGCGTTCGACGGGGCTGTGGGCGTACCCGACAACCGCGACCTCGTCACGGGCGGCGAGCGCGCCGCTCACAACCGCACCGCCAACGAGAACGCGGGGATGGCGACCCCGGCGGCGATGTCCTCGAACGCCACCTCGACGGCGTCGCCGAGATGGAGCTCGACGTGAGGCCCGTCGAGCAGCCGGCCGATCATCCGCACACCGGAGGCATCCTCCAGCTCGACGTCGACCAGAACGAAAGGGACCTCGAACCCCGCCATCATGGCCTGGCGCATCACCGTCCACGAGCACACTGCGCCCCTACCACTGACGGGTACGAACCGGAACTCGGGATCGATGCTCAGACAATGGGGACAGACCAGATCGGGCGGCATCGACGCGGCACCGCAGCGAGAGCACCGGGCGACGGTGAGCACGTGCTCGGCCGCCGCCTGCCAGTACGGAGCCGACTGCTCGTCGGGCTCGGGGACGGGACGCCCGGCGGTCGTCTCGTCCGTCGCTTTCGGGCTCCGCTCCGCACGGCTCATGGGATGACCCCCGACTGCTGGAGCGCGGCGATGTCGGCCCAGTCGTAGCCCAGCTCGAGGAGAAGCGCTTCGGTGTGCTCGCCGAGCTCGGGCGCTCGTCGGAGCTCCGCCGGGCGACCGTCGAACTGGACCGGGACGTTCGGCAACCGGTACGACCCCAGCCTCTCCACCGCCACCTCGCCGATGTAGTCGTTGGCCAGCACCTGCGGATCGTCCAGCAGCTCCTCGACCGACTGCACCGGGGCCCACGGAGCGTCGAGGGTCGCGAGCAGTGCCTTGCACTGCTCGAAGGTGCGCCGCCCGAACGCAGAGTCGAGCGCTGCGACACATGCGGCACTGTTGGCCTGGCGAGCCGCCAGATCGACGAACCTCGGATCGTCGATGAGGTCCTCATGCCCCAACGCTCGACAGAGGTCAGCCCAATACCGGTCGCCCTGGAGGAACACCAACTGGACGTGCCGGCCGTCGCTGGTGCGGTACGTACCAACGAGTGGGTTCGGTGTCTGACCGCGGCCACCGTGACGAGGGGGCCGCTGGCCGGACAACGCCGTGAGCAGATCCGACGACAGGGTCCACATCGCCGTTGCCAGCAAGGAAACGTCGACCACCGAGCCGGCGCCGGTGCGCGATCGCTTCAGCAGCCCACCGGCGATGCCGAACGCCAGCGCCATGGCGCCGTTGCGGTCGCCCATCGCTCCTCGCTGGCCGATCGGGTCCTGACGATCGGACGGCGTGAGCATGTGGGCCATCCCCCCACGAGCCCAGAACGCCGACGCGTCGTAGCCGGGCAAGTCGGCGTCGGGACCCCGGGCCCCGTAACCGTGCCCGCGGGCGTAGACGAGCGTCGGGTACCGGCTCGTCACCTCGTCGACGTCGAGCCCGAGCCGGCGCAGCGCACCGGGACGCAGGCTCGTGAGAAAGACGTCCGCCGTCTCCAGGAGGCGGTGAAGCGCCGCTCGTCCCTCCTCGGTCTGGAGGTCGATGGCCATCGATCGTTTGCCCCGATTGGCGAGCGCCATCGACAGGTTCACGCCGCCGCTGTCGGTCCCGATCCCCTGGGTCGCGAGCCCCCGGTACGGGTCGCCTTCGATCCGCTCGATCCGGATGACATCCGCCCCCCAGTCCGCGAGCAGTGCCCCGGCCACGGGCACGAAGACCCACTGCGCAAGCTCGACGACGCGAACGCCATCGAACACCCCCTCATTCAGCGCTTCATCCACCCCGACCTCCTCGTGGCGATGACTCGTCGCCGGTCATGAGAAGCCGATTCTGACGAGACGGGTGCTCCACCGCAACCCCGGCGCACGACGAGACAGACCTCCGCGACGTAGGGGAACGTCGCGGTGTGACGACCTTGATCGCTGGGCTCCGTTCCCGGACACCGCACGACTCACCGTCACTTCGTCAGAACCTGGTTCTGATGACGACCGGGCCCGACCGCCAACGATCACCAGTGCCGGCTGAGCTCCAGCCGACACGCATCTCTGGCAATGGTCTACCGTCGAGCGATGCGTTGGCCGGAGATGGGGCCCCCTTGGCGATGAACGACATTGGAGCACTACGAGGTGCAGATGAGGGCCTGAACCACCAGATCGTCGATACCTTCGCGACGGTCTCGGAGAGCGACCTCGCGTGGACAGAGAAGATCTGGGGTTCGATGGCACGGACCGACGGGTCGTTGCAGGTCAACCTGGGCCTCGGCAAGTACCACAACCGCGGGGTCATCGATGGCTTTGGTGGGGTCTCACGGGGCCGCGAGCAATGGACCGTACGCGGTAGCCGGGAGCTCGAGCACGCCCCGGAGGACATGGCGGTGGGGCCGATCCGCTACGAGATCGTCGAGCCGCTTTCCCAGGTGCGGTTCCTCCTCGAACCGAACGATGTGCAGCCGATCTCCTTCGATCTGGTGCTGTCGGGCGTGACGCCACCCTTCTTCGAGGAGCGCAACCTCAGCCGGAACAAGCGCACCGGCCGTGTGGAGGTCGACGTGATCCGCTATCACCAAGGCGGATGGGTGTCGGGCACGGTCACCGTCGACGGCGAGACCCACGACGTGCGGTCCGAAGAATGGTTCGGCTTTCGCGACCACTCCTGGGGCGTCCGCCAAGCGGTGGGCGCGCCGCCGCCCGATGTGATCCCCGGACTGAGGCAGGCCCCGCCGGACTACCGAGGTGGCTTCAAGTGGACGCCGTCGTTCTTCCGGCGTCCGGACGGCACGTACTACGAGACGGCGATCCACGCGGCGCAGGGCATGGGGCTCTCCTCGGCCTTCATCAACGAGGGCGACGGAAGCCAGGCTCGCGTCCTGATGGTCGAGCCCCACATGACCTACGACACGCGGACCCGGTTCGTGCTGGATGGCGAGCTGCGCCTCACGATGGAGACCGGCGAGCAACGCGTCGTCGAGGTCGAGGCCCTGGGCGAGTCCGGCTTCTTCCTCAAGACCGCGGGCTACGGGAGCTGGGCGGGTCACAAGCACGGTACGTGGATGGGGCCGTTGCATCTGGACGGCGAGCACATCGCGGACTGCTGGGACGATCAATATCTGCCGCTGCTCGGGCAGCTGCGCGACACCCCGATCCGCGTCAGCGAGGGCGACGCGGTCGGCTACGGGATCATGGAGAGCATGATGACGGGCGAGTGGCCCGAGCTCGGCCTCACCGCCGATTCCGACCATCGGCCCAGCTACCTATGACGACGGCAGAGGGTCGCAGCCAGGACGCTCGAGACCGGCTCGCCGCCTGGTTCGCCGAACAGATGACTGACGCCGATGACGTCCAGATCCACGGGTTCGACACCGTCGCCGTTGGCCACTCGGCCGAGACCTTCCTCGTCACGCTCGTCGCGCGTACCGGGATCGAGGAGCGTCGACAGGACGTCGCCGTGCGGCAACGACCGCCGGAACCCGGGCTCCTGGAGCCCTATGACCTGCAGCGCCAGTTCGACGTCCTCAAAGGTCTCGACGGAACCGCGGTGCGTGCGCCGCGGGCACTGTGGATCGAACCCACGGGAGAAGTGCTCGGGCGACCGTTCTTCGTGATGGAACGCCTCGATGGCCAGGTGTGGGAGCAGCAGCCCATCCCGACCGAGATGGAGATCGAACCCGGACGGCTCCGGCGCATGTGCGAGAGCATGGTGGACCAGCTTGCTGCCGTCCACCTCGTCGATCTGGGTGCCACCGGGCTCGATGCGCTCGGCGACGGTCGCAACTTCCTCGACCGAGAGCTCGAGCACTGGGCCGGCGAGATGCGTCGGGTGCAGCGGGGGCCGCTGCCGGCGCTCGAGCGGTTGCTGGAGGAGCTTCGGCGCCAGCAACCGGAGCCGAGCTCGAGGATCACGCTCGTCCACGGCGACCCCAAACCCGGCAACTTCGGATTCGTCGCTGACGAGGTGTCGGCCGTGTACGACTGGGAGCTGGCCACGATCGGTGACCCGCTGACCGACGTCGGCTACCTCGAACTGCTGTGGGCCATCCCGGTGGGAATCACCAGCAGGCCGTCGTCGCTCAGCGTCGATGAGTTCGTCGCCCGGTACGAGCTGCGATGCGGCATCACCGTGCAGAACCGCAAGTGGTATCGGGCCATGCAGGTGTTCAAGGTCGGCGTGATCCAGCTCGTCGGCTCGATGCTCTTCGACGCGGGCCACTGGAACGACCCACGGGCGATCGGCATGGCGCGGGGCATCGAGATGATGACACCACTCGGGCTCAGCGACCTCGGCATCACCGACAGGCTCGAGATGGGGCCGATCTACCCCCGCCAAGAACGCATGCAAGCGGTGGGAGCACGCACGCCGAGAGAGCCCAGATGACATACCCAATGTGAGACCCACTGGCGAGCCACCCCCGCAGCGCCACTGCCCACCGGGGCGGCCGCGAGGCGCCGCTTCCCAGCTACCTCATCCTCACCTCGTGATCGTCGAGGTGGACGCCATCGATCGGACCCACAGGCTCGTGCGCCGATGGGCATCACCCATCGACGGCCTTCAGCCCGGCGGCGCGTCCGGGTCACTGCCGACCTCGTGCGCCTGCAGATATGTGAAATGTCGACCCGTTAGATACGTCTGAATCCCGTCTGGTCCCATCCAATCCGTGACCACGAATGTGACAAACTCCGACACATGGATTCGGCGCAATACACCGGGGTCGTCACTCGGCATGGGCGAGCCCCAGAGTGTTGATCATCACGCCCGGCATCGTGAGGCTCGTGCTCCTCGATCGTCACGCTGCGCGACTCGTGCTCGTCCGTGCCGCCGCGATCTTGGGAGAGTAACGGGAGGGAACCTCCCCCTCCCGCTCTCGCAGGAACGCTGTGACCGGTCGGTATTGTTTGCACAGCTCACCATGGGCGGCGGTGACGAGGGCACGCCCTACTCGGTCTCTCGAGAGCATGAGCGGTCCATCGCGCAGGGCGATGGGTCTTGACGCGCCGGGGTGATGAGTGGCCCCGGGCACGGACGATCGTGTGGGTGGCTTTTACTTCGTCGGCGGGGGGTTCTTCGGGACCGGCGCTTGACGAGATTGGCGGGCCGGCCGCCCGGTGGTCGCCTTCGGTCGGGGGCGACCCCAGACCCTGCCCCACGGCAGCCCTGCAACCCGAGGTCACGCATCAGGCGCTCCACACCTGCGTGACCCGGCACGCCCGGCAACAAGACCGTCGGGGCCGCACCCGCAACATCCGGCCGTGCTCCCGCAACGTCCGCCACCGGGCGAACCCCCACGGACGCAACACGCCACCACAGGCCACGCAAGCGACCCCACCCCCGACCAACCGGGACTCCACCGCTCCCGCGTCGGGCTCTACCATCTGCACCACGGTCCCACACCCCGCACCGGTTGTGGAGATGACCCCCCGCTCTTGGCCAAGAGACACCGGGGGGTCATCTCGTGCGACACGACAATCATCAGCCTGACGCCGACACCAACCCTCAGTACCGACCTCGCCGCCCGACCGACGACCTTCACGTATCGGAGCCGACCTTCGGGGTCGGCACGTACAGATGCCCTCGCTCGGGCACGACTTGAGCACGACGAATGCGGCCAGCTACCGGTTCCGCTACCGCTTCAGGAGGAACCGACCATGGGATACGTCACCAACCGCGATGGGCGTTGGTATGCCGTCAGCTACGAAGGACTCGAGCCGTTGACCGGTCGATCGCCGCCGATGGCACCGCGCACCGACACGTAGGCGTGACCCAGTTACGTTCAGCGATCCGGAAGTTGTTGCGGGTGTTGATGTTGCAGGCGTCCGGGTTGGCCGCGAGGGTACGAGCGGTGTTGTTGCGTGATGCGATTAAGTCACCGTATACAAGTCCGTAAAATAGTCGGGTGGGAACAACCGGCCGCCCACCTCCGCCAACAACCGGTAGTCGCCCACCAGCCGCTCGCCCAACACAACTCCACCGGGGTCTCGAACCGCTGCTGCACCCTCACCATGCCCAATGCCATACACCAGGTCTGAACCCAGGAAACGCACCAGTGGTGGATGATCAACGCGACTACTTCAGCGGTCTCCTACGCTCACTCCATGATCGAGAGCATCGACCCGACCTCGAGGACCCGCGCCGTGCGGGCCGCCCTGGGCCAGGAGCCCTTCGATCTCCTCCTCACGGGCGGAACACTCGTCGACGTCGGGGTGGGCGAGTTACGACCGGCCGATGTCGGAATCGTCGGCCCCCTCGTCGCGAGCGTGCACGAATCCGGTTCGCGGTCCGACGCCGTCGCCGCGTTCGACTGTCGAGGCCGGTGGATCGCCCCCGGGTTCATCGACATGCACGTGCACTTCGAGAGCTCCATGCTCACCCCACGGGCCTATGCCGAGGCCGTCGTCCCCCGGGGCACGACGACCGTGTTCGCGGATCCCCATGAGTTGGCCAACGTCGCCGGGGTCGCAGGCGTCAGATACGCGATCGACGCGAGTCGCGACCTCCCGGTCCGCTTCGTGATCCAAGTCCCCTCGTGCGTTCCCCCGATACCCGGTCTGGAGCTGTCGGGCTCTGATCTCCTCGGTCCCGAGATCGCCGAGATGCTCGCCTGGCCCGAGGTCGGGGGGCTGGCCGAGGTGATGGACATGGGCGGAGTGTTGGCCCGCACCGAGCGCATGGTCGAGATCGTCGATGCCGGCCACCGCAGCGGCAAGATCGTCAGCGGTCATGCCGCAGGGCTGAGCGGACCGGCGCTGCAGGCGTACCTCTCTGCCGGGATTTTCTCCGACCACGAGATCTTTGCTCACGTCGACGCGATGGAGAAGTTGCGCAACGGGATGACCGTCGAGCTCCGGGGCGCTTTCGATTTCGTCCTCCCGCAGCTCGTCGCGGAGATCGCCGCGCTGGGCGAGTTCCCAACCCATCTGGTTGCGGCCACCGACGATCTCTTCGCGGCCACTCTGCTCGAAGAGGGTGGGATCGACGATCTCCTGCGCCGCCTCATCCGCTACGGGATGAGCCCCGTCCGGGCTCTACGCATCGCCACCTACAACGGCGCGTACCGCCTGCAGCGCCCCGATCTCGGGCTGGTCGCCGCCGGGCGACGTGCCGACATCGTCGTTCTCTCGTCACTCGACGATGTCGCCGTCGACGACGTGTTCTTCTCGGGCGCTCTGGTGGCCAGCCGAGGTCGCCTGGTTGCTCGCCTCCCAGAGCCGCCGAACGGGGCGCTGTTGGACACCGTGCAGCTCGACGCTATGGAACCCGACGACTTCGTGATGCGCCTCGCCGTTCCCGACGGAGCGCACCGGGTCCGCGTCGTCGATGGTGTGGTGCTCACATCCTGGGCGGAGACCACGGTCGAGGTACGAGGCGGTCGGGTCGAAATACCAGCCGACCACCTCCTGCAGGTCGTCGTGCACCGACACGGCCGAGCGGCGCCGTCTCCCGTCGCCGGGCTCCTCCACGGTTGGGGCGACTGGAGCGGGGCTGTGGCCACCACCCTCAACCACGACACGCACAACCTCGGCGTCTTCGGTCGCGACCCCCACGACATGGCGGTCGCGGCCAATGCCGTGATCGCCAGCGGGGGCGGTGTCGCAGTTGCGAGCGGAGGCCAGGTACTCGCGGTCATCGAGCTCCCGATCGCCGGGATCCTCTCGCCCCGTTCGGCGCACGACGTGGCCCGCCTCCAGCGCGAGGTGTCGGCCGCCGCGCTCTCGATCGGCCTCCCGATCGGGCCGCTCACCCAGCCCCTGTTCTCAGTGATGCTCATGAGCTTGGCGTGCCTGTCGGGCCCGCACATCACCGACGTGGGCCTGGTCGACGGCACCACGGGCAACCGGGTCGATGACCTCGTGATCACCTGACGGTTGCGACGAGCTCCATCGTGGTGGTGTCGACGATCCCCATGTCGGTCACGCCGGCCTCGGGGATGTTGGGCAGGCACAGGAAGTTCAACGCGTAGATCGGCCGGTACGGGATCGAGCAATTCAGCTCGTCGATCAGCACGCGCTCGACCGCTTCGAGGGCGGGCCCGACCTCGGCCAGGGGCCGGTCGGTCATCAGCCCGGCGATCGGGAGCTCGAGGATGGCTCTGACGGTGGTGCCGACGACAGCCACGTACCCGCCACCAGCCTCGGCGATGGCGTTGGCTGCCACGGCCATCGATTCGCGCGAATCGCCGACGACGAAGATGTTGTGGGAGTCGTGATTGACCGAGCAGGCGACGGCGCCGCCACGGATCCCCAATCCGCCGACGAAGCCCCGGCCGATGCGCCCGGTGGCCCGATGCCGTTCCAACACCGCGATCGACAACACGTCCTGTTCCACGTCGGGCTCCACGAGGCCATCGATCACCTCAAGCTGGGCCTCCCGGCGAGTCTTGGGTGCGCCGAACTCGACCACGCTGACCGTCACCTGAAGGGCATCGCCCGTGACCGTCACCGCCAGGTCGGCCGCGGTGACGGGCGCCGCGAGATGCATCGTCGACGTCGCCCACGATGGGTATGCGAACGCCGGCGGCTCCTCGAGCAACCGACCGTCACGAGCGACGACCCGCCCATGGTGCACCACGGCCGAGACCGTGAACGCCGCCAGGTCGTCGAGCACGACGAGATCGGCAAAACGCCCGGGGGCGACGATGCCGAAGTCTCGATCGATCCGCATCAGCGCGGCGGTGTTGATCGTGGCCATCTGGATGGCCTCCACCGGGGTGAACCCCGACCGGATCGCCAGGCGGACCCGCTCGTCGAGATGACCTTCGGCCAACAGGATGTTGGGGTGGATGTCGTCGGTGCACAGCACGAGGTACCGGGTGTCGAGGCCCAGGCGACGTACGACAGCGACGATGTCTGGCCATTCCTCGGCAGGGAGGCGGTCGATGCGCGGCGTGTGCAACACCCCCACGCCGCGCCCGAGCAGCTCGATAACCACAAAGACGGACACCGCGACGGGGGTGGCTTAAAAGCCGGCAGCCCCGGTGGCGGCGAGGATGCGCCCGGTGAAACCTGGGAGCTGGCCGCCGATCGTCTTGCCCAGAGCGATGCAGGCTTCGAACTTGGCGAGCTGATCATCATCGCCGCGCAGGAGCAGCCCGGGATTGATGTCGCCGCCAAGGCAGACCGCGTCGGGGCGAGCGAGCAGCGCGGCGGTGACGTCGACCGACATCTCGTGGCCCGACGTCTCGAGGTGGGCCGGCATCGCCGGAACCCGTCCCGGTACCCGCAGCAACAGGTTGAGCGGGAGACCCACCGCTTCGGCCACGAGCAGTTCGATCCCCGGGAGGCCGAGGACGTTGGCGATCTCGTGTGGGTCCTCGCAGATCGACGTGACGCCCCGAGGCACGATGGCCCGGGTCAGTTCGGTCACGGTGAGGTTCGAGCTCTCGAGGTGGATATGCGGGTCGATCAGCCCCGGAGCGACGTATCGACCGGTGACATCGAGCACGATCGTGTCGTTGGCGATCAAGGCGTGAGCACCTTCGGCGACGGCAGCGACGCGTGTTCCGGCGACGACCACGTCGGCGCGCACCAGCTCGCCCGTCGCCGTGCTGATCACCGTCCCACCGCGCAGCACCAGGTCGGCCGAGACCTCCCCGAGCGCCGCCGCGATGAGATGACGTCGACCCACCATCACAGGCTCCTCAGCTCTCGGTCGACCGTTCGCCGGCCGGCCCGGCCCGCCCAAGATCGGCGGTTGGTTCCAGCCTACCGATGGGCCTGCGAACCGTGTCGGCGCATAGGGTTCACGGCAATGGACGAGCCGACCATGCCGCTGGCTAACCGCGCTCTGGGCGCCGATCTCGTGCCATCACCCGAGCAGCTCATGCGTCTCCAGGCCGTGGCCCGGGGGAGCGAACCGGCCGAAATGGCCCTTCGGGGGGGAACCGTGATGGCGGTCCACAGCCGCGAGCTCGTCGTGCGCGACGTGCTGGTCGTGGGCCCGTACATCGCCGCCGTCACTCCTCCCGGGCGGCTCCGGGCTCACCACGAGATCGATGCGGCGGGGCGCTTCGTGACCCCGACGTTGGTCGACACCCACCTTCACATCGAGTACACGATGCTCACGCCGGGTGAGCTGGCCCGCCTGGTCGTGCCGAGAGGGACGACCACGGTATTGGCCGACCCCAACTGCCTGGCCAACGTCTGCGGAGTCGCGGCGATCGACCTCATGGGCCAGACCACCACTCCTTTGCGCATCTTCCAGCAGATCTCTCACAAGGTGCCGCGGGTTCCCGGTCGGGAGCTGGGAGGTGCGTCGGTCTCCGAACAGGAGGTTCTCGACCGCCTCGTGCTCACGACCACGGCCACCCTGGGCGAGTCGAACCCGTTCGACCTCGACATCTCGGCTGCCCGGAAGGCCCACGTGGCGTTGGCCGCCGGGCGCCGCATCACCGGGCACACGGCCCGGCTGATGGGCGAGCCGCTGTGGTCGTACCTCGCCGGTGGAGTGGGCGACGATCACAACGCGTTCAACACCGACGAGGTGCTCGAGCGGCTCCGGCTGGGTGTGATGATCACCGTGATGGCCGGGTCGATGAACGACAACGTGCCCTTGGTGTTCGCAGACGTCGAAGCGGTAGCCGGCGGATTCGACCACATGACCTTCTGCGCCGACGATCGTCATGTCGAAGACCTCCACGAGCTCGGTCACATCGACCATCACGTGCGCAGCGCGATCGAGTCAGGCGTGCCCGTCATCGATGCGTACCGCATGGCCACGCTGAACGCGGCGCGCCACTACCGACTCGACCACGTCCTCGGATCAGTGACCCCCAGCCGACTCGCCGACATCATGGTGCTCGACGATCTCGAGGCCGTGAGACCGTCGTTGGTCATCGTCGGTGGTGTCGTCGTCGCCGAGGAAGGCCGACCGACCTTCGCCAACACCGACCCTCCCATGCCGGGGTGGACGCGCGACACCATGCGACTGCACGCCGAGGTCGGGCCGCAGACATTTCGGGTCGCCGCGGTACCCGGCCCCGACGAGATCGCCGTCGTTCGCGCCATGGAGATGTACGACGGCTACTTCAAGCGGGCGTTCGAAGCCGAGCTCCCCGTGGTCGACGGCAACGTGACCGCCGACCCGGCGGTCGACGTCGCCAAGATCGCCGTCGTCGACCGCCACCATGCAACGGCCCATCGGGCCATGGGCTTCGTGAAGGGCTTCGGTCTTCGACGGGGCGCGCTCGGGATCACCTCGAACTGCGAGAACCAGAACCTGGTGGTCGTGGGTACCAACGACGCCGACCTGGCTCTGGCGGCGCGGGCACTGGCCGATCTCGGAGGCGGTTACGTCGCCGTGGCCGACGGTGAGGTTCTCGCATCGGTACCCCTCCCGTACGGCGGGATCATGAGCGATCAGTCGTGGGAGGTGGTCCACGATCAATCCGTGGCGATCAATGCCGTCGCCCGCGAGTTGGGTTGCGAGATGTCGAGCCCGTTCATGATCTTGGCCTTCGTGGGGCTCGCTGGTGTCCCCGACTACGGGCTGACCGAGCTCGGCCTGATCGACACCTTCACCCAGGAGATCATCCCGGTGTTGTTGTGTTGTCGCTGCCCGTCACACGTGCACTCCGGCCGCGACCCCCGAGAGGAGCGTTGACATGGCCCGCACCCCTCGTTCCCTCCTCGGCGCGGCGATTCCATTGCCGAACGTCGCCTCCGCCGAAGCCGAGGCCATCGCGGCTCTCGACGAGGCCATCGCAGCCGTTATCGGCCCCCTCGCAGGCGAGCACGATGCTGGTGGCCGCTATCCGACGCGAGCCATCGTGGCTCTGAAAGCCTGCGGCATCTTGCACATCTCGGTCCCGAAGGCGCTCGGAGGCCTCGGGGCCTCCCACGTCACCAGTCTCGAGAGCCAGGTCCGCATCGCCGCCGCCGACAGCTCCGTGGCCCAGATCTTCAAGGTGCACGACGAACTGGTGCGCGAGATCTTCGCGTTCTGCCCCGACGATCTCCGGGCCCGGCTGGCCCGGGCCGTCCTCGAGGACGACGCCATCCTCGGCCTCGCTGTCGCCGAAGCCACCACCACCGTCGCCGACCAGCTCCGGACCACCGCCGCGCCCGAGCCTGACGGGGGCTTCGTCATCGACGGCACCAAGATCTACACGACCGGTGCGGCCGAGGCCGACTTCGTCGCGGTCTGGGGAATCAACCCCGACGCGCTCGACCCCGAGCAACCGTGGCTGGCGCTCCAGCTCAATCTGGTCCGCGCGGCGACCGCCGGAATGACGATCCACCGCGATTGGGACGCGATCGGCCAACGGGCCACCGACTCCGGAACCATCTCCTTTTCGGGGGTGCGCACCGATCCCCAGTGGCGAGCGTCTGAACCAGGCCGTGCTCCCCTGCCCCACAGCGGCGTGAGGTTCGAGGCCGGCTTCGCAGCTTGCACGTTGGGCATCGGTATCGGGGCCATGCGGGCCGCCATCCCGTTCGTGCACGAGCACAGCCGCCCCTGGCCGTCGGCTGGTGTCTCCAACGCGGCCGACGACCTGCTCGGGCAACGCAAGGCGGGCCAGCTCGTCGCGGATCTCGCCGCGGCTCACGCACTGGTGGCCCGCTGCGGCGAGCTGCTCGACGCGTTCGAGCGAGGCGAGATCACCCGCACCGCGCTCGCCATTCCGATCTATGCAGCCCGTTCGGCCAGCGACCGAGCGGGCTTGGCCGCGGCCAGCGAGGTGCTCTCGCTCCTAGGAACCCGATCGGCTCGCCGGACCCATGGCTTCGACCTCTGGTGGCGCAACGCCCGGACGCTGTCGCTGCACGACCCCGTGGAGTGGAAGCACGCCGAGATCGGCCGCCACGTGCTGACGGGTTGGGATCCACCCCCGGGGATCTACACATGAGCACTGCGCCGCCGGCGCCTTCACCGACAGGTTCCACGCCATGAGCGCGATACCGATCACCGCTGACGCCATTCGACGGTTACCCAAGGTGGAGCTGCACATCCACCTCGAGGGCTGCTTCACCGCGGCCCGGATCGCCGAGCTGGCGCAGGCGAGCGGCGAGACCCCACCTCGACCGCTCGAGGAGCTGTGGGCCGTCGACAACCTCGCCGATTTCCTCGTTGCGCTCGATTGGGTCTGCTCCCTCGTCCGCGACGCCGAGACCGCCGAGACCATCGCCCTCGACTTCGCCCGTTACGCGCACGGACAGGGGACCCTCTACGCGGAAGTCATCGTCAACCCGACCCATTGGAGCGGCCTCACGACCGACACGTTGTTCCGGGCCTTGGCCGCAGGCTTCGACCGGGCCGCCGAGCTCGGCCTCGGAGACTTCCGGCTGTTGCCTTCGATCCTCCGGCAGCAGTCGGCCGAGGATGCCCTGGCGCTCGTCGAGTGGATGGGCACATCCGGCATCGACCGCATCGTCGGCCTGTCGATCGATGGCAACGAAGCAGCCGTCGGCCGCACCAGCGCCCGGTTCGCCGCCGCCTACGCCCGGGCCCGGGCCCGGGGTTTCGGTGTCACCGCCCACGCCGGCGAGTCGTCGGGAGCCGAAGGGGTCCGCGACGCCATCGAGCTCCTCGGTGTCACCCGCATCGACCATGGGATCCGCTGCATCGAAGATCCTGCGGTGCGCGACCTCGTCATCGCGCACGACGTCACACTGAACGTGTGCCTCACCTCGAACTGCACCCTGTTGTACTCCGACATTGCCGAACATCCGATTCCCGCCATCGTCGCCGCCGGAATCGCCTTCACGATCAACACCGACGATCCCGAGACGCTTGGCGTGACCCTGTGCTCGGAACTGACGCTGGCCGCTTCGCACCTGGGCTGGAACATGGGCGACCTCGCGGAAACGCAGCGACGAGCTATATCCGCAGCCTTTTGTGACCCGACGACACGCCTGAAGCTCTCCGGCGCGCTCGATCGTTTCCAGCTGGCCGGCTGATCGGCGATCCGGCCGATCGCCCGAACTACCGGTCGGCGACGTAGTTGGAACCGAGGCCCCTCGGCATCCGAGCCCGTCGAGAGCCGATCGTCAGGATGATCAGGGCCACCAGGAACGGAAGAGCGTTCAGGGCCTCGGTGGGCACGTCAGCCGAGACGACGTTGCGCAGGTTCGACGAGAACGCCTCGAAGAAACCGAAGACGAACGCGCCCACAGCCGCGCCCCACATGCTCCAACTCGCCATGATGATCACGATCAGGGCAATGAACCCCCGGTTGGCCGTGATGAAGGGTTGAAACTGCCCGACTTGGCCGAGCATCAACGCGCCGCCTCCGACCCCTCCGAGAAAGCCCGAGAGCAAGCACGCAGCGCTGCGCACGCGAACCACCGGCACACCCCGGGCCGCCGCGGCGTCTGGGTCTTCACCAACGGCGCGTATCTGCAACCCGAAGGTCGTGCGCGCCGCGCACCACCATGCGATCGGTACCAACGCCAAAGCCAGCCAGGTGATCCAATTGTTCCCGAAGATGGCATCACCGAAGAACCGGAGATTGGAGAGCCCGGGAACGTCGATCTCGGCCAGGCGGGCGACCCGGCGAGCGTCTTGCGGGGTCGGCGTGGTCTCTCGGAAGATCAACCCGGTGAGACCGATCCCGAGGGTCGTCAGGGCGAAACCAACCACGACCTGATTGGCACTCAGCCGTACGCTCAACACGACCATCAGCAACGCCAGGAGCGCTCCGGCCAGACCGCCCGCGACCAGCCCCACCAGGGTCGAGGACTCGACGGCAACGTAGAGGCTCGTGAGTGCCCCGACGATCATGTAGCCCTCGAGACCGATGTTGATCACCCCGGAACGCTGTGAAAAAGTCTCTCCCGTCGACGCGAAGATGAGCGGCGTGGCCAACCGGAGGCCCCCCGAGATCGAGGCGGTCCAGAAGGCCTCGGTCAGCAGGCGATCCACGTCACACCTCCTTCGTCGCGTCGCCGGATCGATCGGGAACCAGGCGAAACGATCGGACGGCCCGTCGCAACAAGGCAGCGACCTGAGGGGCGTACCGCACCGCGAACCCGAGCAGGATCACGGCCTGGATGACGTCGCTCAGCGACGACGGCACTCCTTCACTCGATTGCATCGCCAGCCCGCCTGACTGGAGGGCGCCGAACAGCAGCGCGGCGGCCAGGATCCCGGCCGGCCGGGCCCCCCCGAGGAAGGCGACGACCAGTCCGAAGAACCCGATCTCGGAGGCGATCTCGATGTAGAGCCGCTGCAACAGCCCCGCAGCCTGGATCCAGCCGACGAGCCCGGCCGCGGCGCCCGAGATCAGCATCGAAGTCAGCACCACTCGGCGTCCCGGGATCCCCAAGCTCTGCGCGAGCCGGGGATTCTCTCCGTAGAGGTCGTGGCGGAAGCCGATCGTCGATCGGATCCACCACCAGAAACCCACCAGCACCAAGGGGGCAACCAGAACTCCGACGTGGAAGCGGGTGCCATCGATGACCAGTCCGAGAACGCCGTTCTCGGGATAAGCGTCGGATTGGGGAGTGATCGCCGCACTGGGCTTGAGCGGATTGTTGAGCAGGTACTCGATGAGGAGGGCTGCGAACTCGGTGAACAACAGGGTCGAGAGGATCTCGTTCACGCCCAGGAAGGCCCGAAGCAGAGCTGGCACCAGGGCCCACAACGCTCCGAACAGGGCTCCACCGAGCGCCGCTGCGGGAATGGCGATCCCGGCCGGAGCACCATCGAAGAGCTTCGCCGTCAGGAACGCGCCGACGGCCCCCACGATCACCTGCCCCTGGGCGCCGATGGTGATCAGACCCGTCCGCAAGGCGACGGCCGCTCCCACTCCCACGATCACCAGCGGAGCCGCCCGAGACATGGTTTCACCCAGTGCGAACTTCGACCCGAAGGCGCCATCGACCATGGCTCCATACGCCGTGAACGGACTGTCACCTGCGAACACCAAGATGACCGCACCCACGACCAGGGCCACGGTGACGGCCAGCAGGCTGGTCCCGATCCCCAAGGTGAGGCGCTCGATGGCGCCCGGTTCACGCTGAATCGGGTCGATCTCGGGAACCGGTACGGGCGGGGCAGCCTGCGGCTTCTCAGCCATCCGGGGTCCTCACCGTCGAGGTCGGCGCCGGTACCAGCCCAGCCATCGCCGCACCCAGTCGAGCCGGCGTCATGTCTTGCACCGCGAACTCGTCGGTGACGGTGCCCGCCGACAAGACCACGATGCGATGGGCGAGATCACGAACCTCGTCGAGGTCGGCGCTGATGACGATCACCGCGCCGCCGCGCTCGGCGACCCGGAAGCACCGGTCGCGCATGGCCCGGGCGGCCGTCGGATCGAGACCTTTGGTGGGACCGGCCGCCACCAACACCGCAGGATCGGTTTCGAGCTCCCGAGCCGCCATCAGCTTCTGCTGGTTCCCACCCGAGAGAGATCCGGCAATGGCGGCCGGCTCGGGTGGCGTCACCTCGAATCGCCGGGCCAACGCTCTCACATGCTCGGCGACGGGGCCTCGACGACGCACTCCAAGGCGCGCGAATCCACGATCGCCAACCCGCCGGGCCATGGCGTTGTCGGCCACGGTGAACCTGTGGGCCAGCCCCGTCGCCCGGTCCTCGTGGAGATGGGCCATTCCCGCAGCCACCGCGCGACGACTCGACCCGGTCACCTCGACGCCATCGACGACCACCCGGCCGGTCGCCGGCCGCGTGACCCCCGTCAGCACATCAGCCAGAGCCTCCTGGCCGTTCCCGGCCACTCCCACGACTCCGACGATCTCACCGCCTCGTACCGACAGGCTCACGCCGTCGAGGCCGACGCCGTGGTCGAGACGCACACACAGGCCGTCGGCTCGCAGGCGCACCTCTCCGATAACGGTCTGGGGGCGCTCGACCTGCGACAGCGACAGGTCGCCGATCATCAGCTCGGCGATGCGGGCCAGATCGGCCTGGCGGACGTCTTCTCCGGCCACGATCACTCGACCCTGGCGCAGCACCGTGAGACGGTCGGCCAGCTCCACCAGCTCAGGCAGCCGATGAGAGATGTAGACGATCGGCGTTCCCTCCGACCGGAGCCGTTGGCACAGACGGATCAGGGCCTCGGTCTCCACCGGGCCCAGCGCCGAGCTCGGTTCGTCGAGGATGAGGATCCGGGCGCCCCAGGCGACGCCGATCAGGATCTCGGCCTGCTGGCGGACAGCCAACGGCAGATCGTCGATGAGGACGTTGGCCGGCACCGACAGGCCGAGCTCATCAGACATGCGCTGCACCTCGGTCCGAGCGGCTCGGGCATCGAAGACGACCGGCGCATCGGGCCGGCCGAGTTGCAGGTTCTCGGCGACGGTCAGCCCTCGCACCAACGAGAGCTGCTGGCGCACATGGGCAACTCCTCGCCCCGCGCCATCGCGGCGCGAGGAGGGCGAGAATGTCTGGCCGAAGAGCTGCATCGTGCCCGCGTCGGGTCGGAGCACCCCGGCGATCACCTTGGCCAGGGTCGACTTCCCGGCCCCGTTCTCACCCACGAGGGCGTGGATCTCCCCCGGTCGCAGCACGAAGTCGATATCGGTGTGGCCTGGACCGCGCCGAACCGCCGGCAGATCCCCCGAACCTCCAAGCTCGGGAGATCTCCGGCGGCCGGAGATGCGAGGTCGGGCATCAACCCGGTGTCGGGAACGGAATCTCGAACGTCCCGTCGTGCACCGAAGCCACCAAGGCATCGACGATGGCCTGCAGCTCTGCGGTGGTCATGGCCAGCTCGACGGTCGCTCCGGTGTTGATCGGGAGCACCTCGACCTGGTCGTTGAAGATCCCCGACGGGTTGAAGGCATCTTCGGGCTCCTCGCCGAAGGTGCCGTCGCGGATCTCGGCGAACCAGTTCAGGTACAGATCGTCGAGCACCATGTGCGTGGCCGAGACGAGCACATCGGGTGCGGTGGCGAGCTGGGTACCGAATCCGGTCGAGATCGGGATTCCTGCGGCCTGGGCCGTCTGGACGGCGCCGATGCAGATCCCGTCACCCGAGCAGTAGATGTAGTCGGCCCCTTGGTCGATCAACGACTGGGTGACCTCGGCGGCCTTTTGGACGTTGATGAAGTCGCCTGCGAAGCCTTCGAGGAACTCCACATCACTGCGCACCGATTGGGCGCCCTCGCGGAACGCCTCGTGCCCATCCTTGACGAACTGGAACTCGGGGCCACCCACCACGCCGATCGTCTCTCCGACGAGGGCGTTGCCGGCAACCACACCATTGGGATAGGCCATGTCCTGCAGGTTGTAGAGCCAGTCCTCCACGTTCGGACCGGTCTTGGCCCCCTCGACGAGCACCCCACCCGCCATGGTGAAGTTCACATCGGGGAACTCGGAATACACACTCTGGATCGGATCCACGTACTCGATGCCGTGGCCGATGACAAGGTCGTAGCCCTGCGTAGCGAAGTCGCGAATCGCCGGCAGCGAGTCGGTCGGGTCGATGAGCTCTTCGATGAACGTGCACTCGATCGCCCCGTCGGCCGCGGCGGCCGCGAGCAAGCCTTCGTAGCCACCCTGGCTGAACGAGTTGTCGTTCCTGATCCCCGGCAGCAACAGCGCGACCTTGAGCACATCCTTGCTCGCCGACTGGCTGGTGTTCGAGCACTCACCCGACTCGCTCCCGCCACCGGCCGCGGCTGACGTCGCCGTCGCCCCACTCGTGGTCGGGGCGTCGCCCGACACCGTAGTGACGGTCGATGCTGCGTCATCGTCGTCGTCGCCACATGCGGCCGTCACTATTGACAGCGCGGCGACCGTCGCGATGAACCACGTTGAACGCTTCGTCATATGCCCTCCTCCGGGAGCGCCGCCGGACCATTGTGCCGTCGCGCGAGCGCAACCTATCGCACCGTCATCGAGCGCTCATTTCCCCAGGGTTTCCGGAGTGTTCCAGGTGAACGGGGGCACCGGGTTTCCGAGGAGCGTCAGGGATCGGCCATCTGGTTGCGGGGGCTGGGTGTGAGCCCCAGCACGGCTTTGCGGCGCTCGACGAGCTCCTCGGCCGCCTCCTGCGCCCGGCGCCGCACGACGTCGACATCGACGGTGGTGACGCGTCCGCCGGCCTCGAGTCGCCGGCCGTCGACCCATACGTCGGTAACGTCACGACCCGACGCCGAGAACACCAGATCCAGATGGGCCGCCACGTTGAAGTTCTTGCCGTGCATCACGGGGATGAAGTGGAGCTGGCGCAGGTCGACCATCACGACGTCGGCGCGCTTGCCCACGTCGAGCGACCCGGTGAGCGTACCGAGCCCGATGGCGTGGGCGCCGTCGTGGGTGGCCAGGTCGGCAGCCGCCCGGAACATCTCGGCCGAGCAATACATGATGTGCTCGAGGCCCACCCATGTGCGGACCCGACCCGACGACGCGCTGAGATGGATCTCGAGCAGGCACCGATTTGTCTTCGAGAGTCTCGAAGCAGTCGTACAGATCGGCGGTGTAGGGCACCAGCGTGGCCCGGATCCCGATCGCACCCGCGGCTCGGGCCGAGCCTTCCATGAAGCGCCACATGTCCATCACCGACACCGTGGCGGCCAACACGCTCTCGGTGTAGGCCATCTACGATGCGGCCTCGGCGACCTCGGACGTCATCACCTTGTGGGCGGGATCGACGTAGTTCTCGAGCCAGTCCCACAGCGACATCGACTCCGCTGTCCCCCGCAACAACCCGCTGTGTAGGTGACAGTTGTGCAGTGGTCGCCCGGAACGATGGGAGGGTACCAACCCCGAACCCGAGCCCGGAGAGCGTGTCGAAAGCCCTCCACTGGATCGCGTCCGACAGCCGCTCAGGTGACAATCATCCGGGCTCGACGCTCTGGCGCAGCCGTCGACGGGCCTCGGTGGCCACGGCCCGCTCGTCGACAGTGACGCAACGGCCGTCGAGCACGACCACCTTCCCGTCGATCACGACCAGATGGGCCCGATCCGAGATCCCGGTGAACAACAGCCCAGCCACGGGGTCGTGCACCCCGACCCGGTCGACGGTCGTCATGTCCCATGCCGCCAGGTCGGCGCCGAAACCCGGCGCGATCGCCCCCAGGTCGGGCCGACCCAAGCATCGGGCCGAACCCCGGGTGGCCATCCCCACGAGCTCTCGGGCCGAGAGCCAACGGTCGGGGTCAGCCGACGCCATCCGGTGGGCGAGCGCGGCCACGCGGAGGTCGCCGAGCAGGTTCGCGCCATCGTTGCTCGCCGACCCCGTGGTGCCGAAGCCCATCTTCACTCCAGCGTCGAGCATCTCCCTCACGGGCGAGAGTCCCCAGCCCATCTTCAGATCCGGCCCGATCAGATGAGCAACACCGACACCGGCCGCGGCGAACTCGGCGAGTTCCGCGAGCGGCGGGTCGACCACGTGGGCCAACCACACCCGTTGGTGATCCCAGCCATGGCGTTGCAGGATCCGCCATGGGGTGGTGCCGTAGTGATCGGCGCAGAACCGGGTGTCGACCACCTCGTAGAGATGGGTGTGCAGCCCGACACCAGGGTGTCCTGCGGCGAGCTCGGCGGTCTCGGTGTAGAGCTCGAGACGGTCGGCGTGGACGCCGCACGGGGCGAGATCGATGCGCAGCATCGAGAGTGGATCGGCGTCGTGGTAGCTCTCGATCAGGGTCTGCGAGTGCGCCAGCACCTCGTCGATCGTCTGGACGACGGCGTCGGGCGCCGATCCGCCCCGATCCGCCCCCAGGGTGATCGAGCCTCGACCGGCGTGAAAGCGCAGGCCGACCTCTCGAGCCGCTTCGATGGTCTCCTCGATGAACGGGAGGGTCGATCCGCCGGGGAAGAAGTAGTGCTGGTCGGCGACGGTCGTGACGCCGGTGAGGACCGACTCGACCATCCCGGCGCGTGCAACGGCACCCACCGTCTCGGGATCCATGATCCCGGCGCGCCACATGTCGAGACAGCGCGTCGTCACACCCCGCAACCATGGACCGATCGTCGAGCGCTCGAGCTCGGGCAGGGCCCGGAGCCCAACCTGGTAGAGGTGGTTGTGGGCGTTGATGAGACCGGGGAGCACGAGCAGCCCCTCGCCGTCGACGACCGTCGCCCCCGAAGGTGGGATCAGGCCGCGCCCGACCGCCCCGACCACACGGCCTTCGACGAGCACGTCGACGTCGGTGAGCTCTCGGCCCTCGTCGTCGCCGGTCACGAGATGCGAGATGTTGCGGATGAACAGGCTCATGGACGGTTCCCGGGAGCTCGGAGAGTGCTGCACGGCATCGGGTGACAGTGTGGGCCATCACCGGGGCCGGCGCGCCACCCATGCATGAAGAAGAGCCTCAGAGTGCGATCATCGCGACGTGAAGCCGGCGCCGTTCGAGTACCACGATCCCGAGACCATCGACGAGGTGTTGGCGCTGCTCGCCGAGCACGGTGAAGATGCCGCGGTCATCAGTGGTGGGCAGAGCCTGGTGCCGCTGCTGAACATGCGCCTGGCGCGCCCGGCCGTGATCGTCGACCCACGGCGAGTGCCTGGGCTGGCCGCCATCGAGGTTGGTGCCGAAGCGGTGCGCCGTGGCGCCATGGTTCGAGCCGCCGTGCTGGCCCGCCACACCGCGGCCACCGGATCGGTCTCCGGCCTAGCGAATGCCATCGGTCAGATCGGCCACGTCCAGATCCGCTCGCGCACGACGATCGGCGGGAGCATGGCCCCATGCCGGGTGTGGGACGGTCGTCAATCCGCTCATCGTCGAGGGCCAGCTCCACGGCGGCATCGCCCAGGGTCTCGGGGCGGCGCTGCTCGAGGAGATCGCCTACAGCGCAGACGGGCAGCCGCTCACCACGACGTTCCTCGACTACCTGGCGCCCGTCTCGACTTCGATGCCCGACATCACGATCGAGCACATGCAGATCCCTTCGCCGTACACACCGGGCGGGATGAAGGGCATGGGCGAGGGAGGGACCAATGGAGCCATGGCCTGCGAGGTTCAACGCTGTGGCCGCCGCCCTCCCGGAGATCGCCGATCGCATCGACCGCACACCCTTGTCGCCATCACGGCTGTGGGAGATCCTCCAGCAGAGTTGAGGTCTCGCGCCGGATGAACCGACACGTCCCCAGCACGCGAAAGCGGTGGCGCTAGCGTCGCCCCATGGTGCGCGCACGTGAGCTCGGGATCACGATCGGTCGGGGCCGTCCTGGCCCACTCGATGCCATCACCGATGTCGCGGGGGTTCGCGTCGGCCACAGCACGATCGTCGCCGGCGACGAAGTGAGAACCGGAGTCACCATCATCGAGCCCCGGATGGGGTCGGCCTACGACGAGCCGTGCTTTGCCGGCATCCACCGTCTGAACGGCAATGGTGAGCTCACCGGGGCGCATTGGATCGCCGAAGCCGGAATGCTCGGTGGTCCGGTGGCGATCACCAACACCCACAGCGTGGGCGCCGTCCACGAGGCACTCGTCGCCCTGGAGCGGAACCGTCCATCGCAGCCTGATGGCTGGGCCCTCCCAGTCGTAGGCGAGACGTGGGACGGTTGGTTGAACGACATCGACGGCTTCCATGTGCGCGCCGAGCACGTGCGCGCCGCCGTGGCCGGGGCGACCGGCGGGCCCGTCGCCGAGGGGGCGGTGGGCGGAGGAACGGGCATGATCTGCCATGGGTGCAAAGGCGGGATCGGCACGGCCTCACGGGTGACCGAGAGCGGCTGGACGGTGGGTGCCATCGTCCAGGCCAACTACGGCCAGCGAGAGCTGCTGCGGGTAGACGGATACCCAGTGGGCCGCGTCCTCACAGACGATCGCGTCCGGCTGCCCCTCGACCCACGCCGAGAGCGTTCGCACCGGCTGCGAGCCATCGGGCCGAAAGAGCCGATACTGCCGATGGATCAGATCGGCCCGAACGGTCGCGGTTCGATCATCGTGGTGATCGCCACCGATGCGCCACTGCTCGCCCACCAGTGCACACGCCTCGCCCAACGAGCCACGGTCGGGCTGGCCCGGGCCGGGGGATGCGGCGACGATTCGAGTGGCGACTTGTTCCTCGCCTTCTCGACCGGCAACGACGGCCTCCAGCCCCCGCCAGCGGAACCGGGCGGGCGGGCTCCGCTGATCAGCGTTACCTGCCTCCCCACCGAGGCCATGACTCCGTTGTTCCATGCCGCGGCGGAGGCCGTCGAAGAAGCGATCCTCAACGCTCTCTTGGGTGCAACCACGATGACCGGCCGCAACGGGCGCATCGTCGAGGCCCTCACGCCCCAGGCCCTGCTCGCCGCGTTGGCTGACACGGGGTGGCGAGCTGCGCCAACCTGACGGTCGGATCGGCGTTCGCGCCCCCGTCAGTCGCCTCGTCCACTGCTAGTACAGGAGAAGCCTGGTGCACCGGACGAGGGGCTTCAAGCGGTGCGTGACCTGGCTACGGATCCCGGCCGGGCATGGGAGCTCGTCCGGCTCGACGCTGAGGTCGAACGACGCCTGATCGGCCCTCCTGGCCATGGGGTTCTGGCCACAAACGAGCAGTGCGCAGTTGGACACGGTATTTGACGTCGTTGTGAACACTGCTCGGATGGTGAGGCGCCCGATTTCGAGCAGTGCGCAGTTGGACACGGTATTTGACGTCGTTGTGAACACTGCTCGGTACTGCCCCCGGGAGCAGGACACACGAGAGCCGCATCCGACATGACCGCTCGCGACCACCAACCTGCCGCCAGGCGAACCTCCAGGCGATGCGCGTCATACCGTCACGCGATCACGTAGCGCAAACACCCTGGTCATAGCCCACGATCGACCCCGCCCGACAGTCCCCCAGCGGAGCCGCACCCGAACAATGGACCTGCTCTGCTCCCGCTGCTCGCTGCCCGTCGCTCGCGGGCGTGTGTGAGATCGCGCCCACGCGGGTGCCCATCGTTGTGGACGACGATCTGGCCGCCGACCTCGACCGGCAGGGCAGGAGGACGAGCACCGCTGGCCCGACGCCTGTTCAGCGGGCTCCGGCTGGCCCGGCTCGGTGTCCGGGAGGGCGAACGGGCTGGCACCTGGCGGCGACAGCAGGCGGCCCTCGGCTGCACGCCGGACGCTGCCGGCACCCTCATGGCCGCAGCTGGCTTCGGTCTCGGCGCGACCCCCGCGACGGTCAATCCCGATGCCTTCCCGATGCCGGAGGCGACAGTCGAGCACCGGCCCGTCACGGGGGGCAGTTCTGAGGGGTGTCCACGAGCTGGATGATCGAGTTGACCTTGACGATCGTTCCCGCCAGGACATCCTGGGAGATCACCGTCAACGAGAGAACGCCGGCTTGGCAGGTAGCCGTGATCTGACCGCGTTGGAGCGCGCTCTGGAAGGCCAGATCGCGAGCGGCGGCGAAGTCCAGCCCGACGAAGCTGGGCACCGTGGTACACGCCTCGTAGGCGGAGATGACGGCGGGTTGCCGGAACGCCAACGCCGTCCCCGGGTCGGGATCCTGGTCGAATACGAAGTTGAACTTGGCGGGATCAGTGTTCCCGTTGCACACCCTGTTGACCATGAAGTTGCTGTACCCCTGGGGCCGGAAGCCGCTCTGCGCGGCCGTGACCGGCGCCGTGGCGTTCGTCTCGTTCAGGCCCACCACGTCCGGCATCAGGGTCGGAGGGAAGGTTGTCGTGGTGGTCGGGGCTGTCGTCGTGGTGGTCATCGGTGGCCGTGTGGTCGTCGGCTCCGGAACGGTCGTCGACGTCACCGACCCCTCCGGAACAGTCGTCGTCGCCTGAGGGCTCTCGACGCTCACTGCGAGCTCACCGCTCGCCTCGACCCCGACGGTCGTGGTGGTCGCCGGCCGCTCGGTCGTGGTAGTGGTGGTGGTGTGTCGTCGGTGGCCGTGTCGTCGTCGGCTCGTGGGCCGTCGTCGACGTCACCGACCCCTCCGGAACGGTCGTCGCCGTCGCCGCTCCGGCGCTGCGAACGATTCCAAAGTCGGCCAGTCGGACCTGGCCCCGCCGGTCGACGAGCAGGTTCTCGGGCTTGATGTCCCGGTGCAGCAGACCGGCCCGGTGCGCTGTCTCGACCGCACCGCACGCCGCCACGGTCATCGCCACGGCGTGCCAACACTCCATGGCCGACCCATCGATGAGCTGGGAGCTCAGCGCGCCAACGCCGAGGTACTCCATCGTGATGAACGGATGCCCGTCGACGGTCGTGCCCGACTCGAAGATTGTGACGATGTTCGGGTGGTCGGACAACGCCCCCAGCGCCTTACGCTCCCGATCGAAGCGCACCAGCGCCGGGGCGTCGACGAAGGTCGTGAGCACCTTGACGGCCACAACGCGATCGAGCTCGACCTGGCGTGCCCGGTACACCACCCCGAAGCCCCGCGGCCGATCTCCACCGCGTCCTCGTAGCCTGGGTTGCCAAGCCCGCTGACACGCCCCGACCCAGTATCACCGCCCAAGTACGACATCGTCACACCTCCATTGAAACGTCTGCGCTCCGGGCAAGGCTTCAAGCAGCCGGCGTCCTGACGCACTCGGCGTCACAGCGCTTCGAAGAAGGGCGGAGGCTGCTCGTACACGATGAACCTTCTGGGTCTGCACCCGGGGAACGGTCCCCGGGAACCGAAGTAGTAGTACGGCTGGTACTCGACGGCGCCGAGGTCCTCCGCGACCGAGCCGTTGCAGTCGCCGTCGGCGGGCCGCGGGTTGCCGACCTGGTCGCTGCCGATGCCGGCGTTCACTGCGCTGTCGAGCGCCGGGCTGTTCACCGGCAACGGGAGGACGTGCCTCATGGGCTCCCATGTGGAGATATGTGAATCGATACCGTCGTAGCCGAGGCCGAGGTTGCACGACATGTCGTCAGAGATCGAGAACCACGAGGTCACGACGCCACGGCAGTTCCGGGCTCCGGTCAACCAGGACCAGATGGCATGATCGAAGATCGAATTCTCGGCACTCAGCGACGCTCCCCCGGCGTTGTAGACGGCTGCCCGACCGGTTCTGCTCAGTTGGGTGGCGACCGTGACGTGTGTGAGTCGCATGATGCCCAAGTTCTCGATGCCGGCCCCTTCGCCGGATTCCGCTGAGTTCGCGAGCAGGGTCACGTTGATCAGCGTCGCATCACCCGTGGAGGCGTTGGTGATGCCGCCGCCGCCCCAGCTACCCGGGTGCGAAGCTGGAACGCTGTTGCTCCACAGTGTGCTGTTGCGCAGGATGAGCGTTCCGTGGTTGTGGATACCGGCACCGTGGAAATGATCGGCGAAGCCTTTGCTCGTGACCACCCCATGTTGAATCGTGACGCCGTCGATGGTGACGGTGGCGCCTGCTGCGATGTCGAACACCCTGGTCCAGCCGCCGCCCGAGATGATGGTTCGGCCGGAGCCTGCCCCGACGATCGTCAGGTTGCGGGTCTTGGTGTCGAGGACCAGCTGCTCGCCGAGCGAGAGCTCGTAGTAACCAGCCGGTATCGAGATCGTTGCGTCCGGCCAGGTCCTCGCCTCCTCGATAGCCGCCCGCAGCGTGCATCCGTTGAAGGCCGAAGCACAGACACCATCGCCGGGCATGTAGTCGTGATCGTCAGCGAAGCTGCTGTTGGCGATGAACAACGGCCCGGCCGAGACCGGCGGGGCGATGGCAACCAGCCCCGTCAACGAGACGGCGAGCGACGCGGCGATGACGGCACCGGCCGAGCCGAGACGGCGTACCGGGCTCCAACACGTGCGGCGTGAACATCGGCCTTCGACCATCGGAGGTCTCCTTTCCTGTGCACCGCCCGGCGCCCGGGTTCGCGGCGCTCGGTCGGTGCAGGGCAGTCCGACGGATTGGACCATCCGCGCACTTCGCCCGTCTGTGGTGCCAGCACCGAACATGATGTGGTGCTGGCACCACCTCCGGCCCGGAGCGGGCACGCCTCGCAGGAGCGAGGGCTAGCGTCGTGACGTGGCGTCGTTGCGCGTGATGGTGGCCGAGGACAACGTCTTCGTGCGGGAGGGCCTGGTGACCGTGCTGTCCATGCACGAGCGCGTCGTGGTCACCGGTGTGTGCTCGTCACTCGACGAGCTCCTCGACCAGGTTCGGGCCGATCCGCCCGATGTGGTCGTGACAGATGTTCGCATGCCGCCGTCGCAGACCGACGTGGAATCCGTGCTGCCCTGCAGCTGCGGGTCAGCCATCCCGGTGTCGGCGTCGTGGTGCTCTCACAGTACGTCGAGCCCCAGTACGCGCTGGCGCTGTTCGAGACCACCAGCATCGGTCGCGGATACCTGCTCAAGGAGAACACCGGCGACGCGGCGCGCCTGATCCTGGCTTTGGAGACCGTCGCATCGGGAGGTTCGTTCATCGACCCGGTCGTCGTGGAGGCCATGATCGCGGCACGTCGAGCGTCGGGGTCGTCTCCTGTCGGCGCGCTCTCACCTCGCGAGCTGGAGGTGCTGGCCGAAGCGGCTGCCGGACGGTCGAACGCAGCCATCGCCGCTGCGCTCTTCGTGAGCGAACGGGCCGTCGAGAAGCACATCAACTCGATCTTCTCCAAGCTGGGCCTGACCGAGGATCCCGAAACCCACCGGCGCGTGCGAGCCGTCCTGTTCTACCTGGCCGCCCGCCGGTGAGCGGGGCCGGACCCGGGAAGTGGTGCTGGCACCCTTGCGGCCGACGTCTGCTGCGCCCGATGGTCGATGTGTGCATGTCACCGAAGTCACAGTGCTCGTCGTCGACGATCAAGAAGCGTTCCGCGACGCAGCGACCACCCTGGTCGGCGCGACGCCGGGGTTCCGTGTCGTCGCCGCTGTGGACTCCGGGGAAGCCGCGCTCGACCACGTCGGCGTGAGTCCCGTCGACCTGGTGCTCCTCGATGTGAACCTGGGCGGGCTGAGCGGCATCGAGACCTGTCGATGCCTACGGACGGGCGCAACGCCCCTGGCCGTTGTGCTCATGTCGGGCTACCAGCAGTCGGAGCTCCCTGCCGACGTGGGGGCGCTCGGAGTACCGTTCCTGGAGAAAGACCGGTTGAGCCCGGACATCCTCCAGCAGCTGTGGGACGGGTTGTCGGGCGCGCACCGTCCTGACGACCGGTAGGCCATGGCGAGCGAGGCACCGACGGATCCACTGCTGCGGATCATCCGCCACAACCTGTTCGCGGCCATCGGAGCATTGGCCATGCTCGCTTTCGTCTACGCGATCGCTGTCCGCTCGGGCTGGGTGCTGGTGTTGATCGCCATCATCTGCGGCGTCGTGGCGTTGCTCACATCGGCCTGGCGGCAGGCCCGGGCCGGACGCCGGGCCCGCGCGGTGGGGCTGAGCTGCGCTGCGAACCTGGGATCGGCGCCGTTCATCGTGGCCATCGTGCCCGAGGTGCTCACACCGTTGGCTCTGGTCGTCGTGCTCCAGGTCGTCCTGGCGACCGACTTCCTGTCGCAGAGGCAGTTCACGGTGGTCGTCAGTTCCGCGTTTGCTTCAC
>JANLSK010000288.1:0-25061 GCA_031362415.1 Actinomycetes bacterium
CCTCCCCCGATGCCGTCACCTGGACGGCTCGGGTGCGCCACAGCCCCAACCCGTACAACAGCGATCCGTTCTACAACGACGCCTTGGTACAGGCGCCGACCTGGGGGACCGACGTGAATCCGGGGCAGCGCCTGGCCAAGGAGCTGCGGGCGCCCGGCGTGGCCAAGATCGGCTCGAACTATGTGGCCTTCCTCACCGTGCGCACCCAGAGCGGCAACCCCGGGCGGTTTTGCATCAGCGCGGCCACCGCCACGGCTCCGATCGGTCCGTTCCGAGACACCTCGAGCGGACCCCTGGTCTGCGACAGCGACCCGGCCGGCTCGATCGACCCGCAGCCGTTCGTCGACCCCGCCACTGGGACGCCGTGGCTGCTGTGGAAGAGCGAGGGCGTTCCCGGCTCGCAGCCCACCCGCGTGTGGATTCGCCAGCTCGACGCCACCGGCACCGGGTTCGCCCTGGGCTCGTCGGCCGTCAGCCTGCTCTTCACCGACCAGCCGTGGGAGGGCAACCTCATCGAAAACCCGGCCATGGTGCGTTGGCAGGGCCGGCTCTTCCTGTTCTACTCGGGTAACGAATGGCCGTCAGCGAACTACGCCACCGGCTACGCAGAGTGCGCCACGCCGACCGGGCCCTGTACCAAGAACCCCAACAACCCTCTCCTGGCATCACGGGGGAGCGAGCTCGGCCCCGGTGCTCCCGCGCCCTTCGTCGATCTCCAGGGCAACCTCCGCGTGGCCTACCACTTCTGGAACGCGCCCTACACCAACTACCCCGCGTTCCCGGCCTGCCAGTCGGCGGGTACGTGCATGTCCCAGGGGCAGCGGCGCATGAAGGTCGCCTCGCTCGTTCTCACCGGCAACGGGCTCGTGGTGGGCACGCCCGCGGTGGGCCCCGGATACTGGATGCTCGGCCGCGAGGGAACCGTCTACCCCTTCGGAGGCGCCGCGTTCCTCGGCGAACCCAAATCGGAGTTGGGCTTCGGGGTGACGGCCGTCGATGTGGAGTCGACCCCGTCGGGCAAGGGCTATCTCGTGCTCGACCGGATCGGGCGGGTCTTCTCATACGGCGACGCACCGGCGTTCGGCGCGCCCGGCAACGCTCCTGTCGATGTGGCGGGGGGCGAGCGAGCGGCGTCGATCTCGCTGACGCCGAGCAACGGGGGGTACTGGGTCTTCACGAGCCGGGGACGGGTGTTCGGCTACGGCGACGCCCGGACCTTCGGCGACCTCTCGAGCGTGCCCCTCAACGGACCGGTGCTCGGATCGATCCCCACGCCCACCGGGGCCGGGTACTTCATGGTCGGCTCCGACGGCGGCGTGTTCGCGTTCGGCGACGCCGTGTTCTCGGGTTCCACCGGCAACCAGGTTCTCAACCAACCGGTCGTTGGATTGGTCCCGACGCCCACGAACCGCGGGTACTGGTTGGTGGCGAGCGACGGGGGTGTGTTCGCGTTCGGCGACGCCAGCTTCAGGGGCTCGATGGGTGCCGTGCGCCTCAACCAACCGGTCAACGGCATGATCCGCAACGGCACTGGCTATTTGATGGTCGCCAGCGATGGAGGGATCTTCAACTTCAGCGACCAACCGTTCTTCGGCTCGCTCGGCGGCACCCCACTGCCGCATCCGATCGTCGCTGCGGCCGTCAAGGAGAAGTGATGCCGCCCGCCCGACTCCGAGCATTGTTCAGTTGGACATGCCCGGTGACGTCGTAGTGAACACTGCTCGGCTGGGTGGCAGGCTCAGGCAGGCTCAGGCGATGGTGCCGGCGTCGCGGAGCGTCGCCAGGCGCGTGTCGTCGTAGCCGAGGACGGAGCGGAGCACGCCGTCGGTGTGCTGGCCGGGCGTCGGGGCTGCGGCGGGCGACGGGAGGCCGTCGGCGAAGCGCAGCGGTGTGGCGATGGTGGCCGGGCCTGCGGCGGGCGTGCTCCAGTGGGTGCGGGCGGCGAAGTGGGGATCGTCGACCGGCCCGTCGGGATGATGCACCGGTGCGATCGGAACGTTGTCGGCGATGCCGAAGTCGACCCACGCCGCGGTGGTACGGGTGGCGAAGATCGCAGCCAGCTCCCGACGCAACTCCCGATTGCCGCGGGCGTGCTCGGCCACCTCGGCACCGGGCCAGCGCTCGAACAGATCCGAACGATCGACGCCGGCACACAGGTTCTGCCAGAACACGCGCTCCGACGCCATCACGAGCAGGTACCCGTCGACCGTGGCGTAGTACTGGTAACGGACCGCCTCGGTCATGTCGAGATCGGTCGCCGGGGCCCCGGGTGCGACGGCCGCTCGTGGGGCCAGGCGGCCGTCGAGCCGAGCCCGAGCCGCCTCCACCCGGCTGAACGCCCAGCCTGCGGCAGCGTCGGCCTGGGCGATCTCCACGGTCGAGCCCCGTCCCGTCGCTCGGGCCTGCAGGAGCGCAGCCACGACTCCCAGCGCCCCGTACAGCCCCCCGGCGTGGGTGCCGATCTCGGCTGCGCCCAGGCCCAGGCTCACGAACTCGTCGGGACCGGCGATCGGGGGGACAAGACCCGCGTAGGCGTCGAACGCGACCCCGTGGGCCGGCGCAGTGGCGTACGGACCCGTCGAGCCGTAGCCGGAGACCGATGCGAACACCACCCCGGGATTGAGCTCGAGCAACCGTCCGATCGGGAAACCCATGCGTGACAAGGCCCCGGCCCGGAGCCCCTCGATCACGACATCGGAGACGGCGATCAACTCGGCGAACACCGCCCGGCCCTCGGGCGTGCGGAGGTCGAGGCCCAGGCTGCGCTTGCCCCGGTTCCAGTGCCAGTGCAGCACCGATAGGCCGTCGATGTGCGGCCCTCCGGTGGTGCGGACGTAGTCGGGGCGCGCCGGCTCCTCGATCTTGACGACCTCGGCCCCGAGATCGGCGAGGTGCATCCCGACGCTGTCGGGAGCCAGCAGCGCGATCTCCAGCACCCGCACGCCGGCGAGCGGCCCCGACCCCTCGACCCAGTTGCCGTCTGCATGTTCGCTCATCCACGGATCCTGGCACACGCCGTCGGTCTGCCCCGGGCTGTCCGAGCGCGGCCCCGGGGGCTCGTCAGCCTGCCGGGTCGCCCTGGAACTGGTAGCGGGACGGGTCGACGGCGATGAACAAGCCGGTGGCGTCGGCGGTGAGGGTGCCGTCGGACGTGACACAGGTGGCACTGGTCGTGACCTTGCGACCGTCGACGTGCTCCACCCGAGCTTCGAACACCAGGTCGGTCCGCAGCGGAGTCGCCGCTCGGTAGTTGACGGTCATCGACGCCGTCATGCACAGCTGCCCCGCGAGCGACGACGCGGCGGCGAGCACGAAGTCGAACGCAGTGCCGAGGTAGCCACCGTGGAGCATCCCCGGGGGGCCCTCGTACGGGAGCGTGTAGCGCACCCGGCCCACGACCCGGTCGGCGTACCGTTCGAGAACGAGCGGCGGGGCCATGGGGTTGGCCGGACCCACCACGGTGTGGGTCTCCATCACCTCGGCGTCGCCGGGCGCGCCGTCGCCCGACGCTCCGCCGACCGACACGCCGGCGGTGCCTTCGTAGCGCGACGTACGCGCCAGCGGTTCGAGGTCGACGGCCAGGGCGCCCACCTGGCGAGCGATCCGCTCCAGGGCCTCGTCGGGCGCCGTGGTGTGCACCATCACGCGCACCAGGGCCCGGACGGCGTCGGCGGCTCGCCGGGCGGCCGTCGACCCGTCGGTCGGCCCGGTCGCGAGTCGCTCGCTCATCGGCTCATCGTGGCTCATCGGCTCATCGGCTCGCCGGCTCATCCTGGCTCGCCGGCTCACCCGGGCTCACGGGGAAGGCCAAGCCCCAGTTGGGCGATGGTCGTGCGTTGGATCTCGTTGGCGCCCACGCTGAGGGTGGGATGCAGCCGCTCGACGGCTTCGTAGGCGAACCAGCGTCCGAGCGGGGGCTCGGCGAACCAGCCGGGTGCGGCAAGGGTCTCGGGGCCCAGGACGCGGGCGCCGAGACGGGCGATGCCCTGGAGGATCTCGGTGGCCCACACCTTCGAGCAGGCCGACTCGACCACCGGCGCTCCTCCGGCATCCTGGGCCCACAGGACCCGCTCGGCGAAGCGCATCCCGAGCCAGTACCGGGTGACGAGCGCAGCCAGGCCATCGCGGACCCGCCGGTCGGCGGTCCCCCGCGTGTGCTCGAGCAGGGCCTCGAGGTTCCGCCGGGCCCACCCCAGCCAGGCCATGCCCGATCGCTCGTTGAGCAACGCGGCCCCGAGCTGTTTCCACCCTCGCCCCTGCTCGCCCAGGAGGGTCCCGGCACCTACCTCGGCGTGTGTGAAACGGATGGTCCCGAGATCCCAGCCGTTGGCCGTGGGGACCCGTTCGACATCCACCCCCGGAGTGGCCATGGGCACGAGCAGCATCGACAGACCATGCTGACGCTCGGTCCCGGCCTCGGTACGGGCGATGGTGCACGCCCACTGGGCCTTGTGCGGACCGGTCACGAGCACCTTCTCACCCTCGAGCACGAAGCCCGCGTGAGCCGTCGGGAACGCGGTCGTGGTGATGGCGGCCAGGTCGGAGCCGGCCCCGGCCTCGGTGTAGGCGATGCAGGCGTTGATGGTTCCGGCGATGGCGGGTGGCAGGAACGCCTCCTTCTGGGCGGGGCTGCCGAACTGGATCACGGTGGGCGCCACCAGCGCCACGGCGGTGTCGATGAGCGGCGCATCGTGGTACGCCGCCTCGTGCGACACCACCGCATGCCACGAGCGCGGTCGACCCTGACCGCCGTGCTCGACGGGCAGGCTGATCCCCAGGAGGCCCGCAGCACCGGCCTTGCCGAGCACTACGCTCTCGAACCCCTCCGACCACCCGGTGAGATCGCGGAGGTCGCGATCGGCATGGGTGGCCTCGTCCATCCATCCCCGAAACTGGTCCTGCAACCCCGTCCGGAACGCGACGAGATCGTCAGGAAGGCAGAAGTCGGGAAGCTGGGCAGACGCGGTCACGATCGTCGACGCTAGCCAACACCGCGTTCATTGTGGCTACGACCGCGCCCGGCGCGGTCGTAGCCACAAATAAGCGGGAGAGGTGCACGCAGCCGCCCGGGTATCACCGAAGCGCCAGGGCAATCTGGTGGGGTACCGTTCTGGCCGAGCCGGAGGAGATGGAATCGTGGCGACTCCGACAGGTGACACCGCAGGGCAGCTGGGCATCCCCGGCTACGACGAGGTGCTGGAGATCGGACGCGGGGGATTCGGCATCGTCTACCGTGCCCGTCACAGCGATCTCGATCGAGTGGTCGCCGTGAAGGTGCTCACATCCGTCGTCGATGCCTTGGCCTTGCAGCGCTTCGACCGCGAGCGCAAGGCCCTCGGGGCGTTGTCGGACCACCCCAACATCGTCACGATCTTCGAATCGGGCACGACGGCACACGGCATGCCTTTCCTCACGATGGAGTTCCTGGCCGGCGGATCGTTCGGCGATCGGCTGGCGAGTGCCGGTGCGGTCGATTGGCCGAGCGTCGTTGCCATGTCGGTCTCCGTCTGCGGCGCGGTCGAGACGGCGCACAGGGCCGGCGTGCTGCATCGCGACATCAAGCCCGAGAACATCCTGCTCGACCGGCGCGGGCACGTGCGCCTCGCCGACTTCGGCATCGCCGGCAACCTCACCGGGTCGGCCACCTCCACCGGCTCGGTGACGGCCAGCATCCTCCACGCGGCGCCCGAGATCCTGGCGGGGCAACGGGCATCGGCGGCATCCGACATCTACTCGTTGGGCTCGACGATGTTCGCTCTCCTGGCTGGAGCTCCGGCGTTCGTGCGTGACACCGACGAGTCGCTCGTCCCGCTGTTCGTGCGGGTGTCGAGCGAGCCCGTTCCCGACCTGAGGCCATCGGGTGTACCCGACGAGGTGTGCGCCGTCATCGAGCAGGCCATGGCCAAGGAACCGGCGCAACGGTTCCCGAGCGCGCAGGCCATGGGCGACGCGCTCCAGGTCGCCCAGCGCACCAACGGATACCCCGTGACCCCGATGGTCGTCGAGGAAATCGTGCTCGAGCTGCCGACCGGCTCGGTCCCCGTCGTCGCTGCCGACGGGGCCGATGCCGGCGAGGACTCGAACCGAACCGGTGTCGTTGCCGGAGCCGTCATCCTCCCGCCGTTGCCCCCGCTCGCCGGAGGCGGCGGGAGCACCGGCCCGTCTCCAGCGCTGGCGGGGCATGGCGCCGCCGAGCGCACCGTGCTGGTCACCAAGCCGACGGGCTCCGCACGGGGCGATCCCAGCAGCATGGTTGCCGGCGCCTCCGGGTCGAAGCCCGCCGGCACTGCACGGTTCGCAGGGAGATCCAGGCTCGTGAGCGCGGTCGCAGCGGTTGTCGTCCTGGTAGCGGCGGGCACGGCGATCGCGCTGAGCTCCCGCGGTTCCGACGACGATCCCGCGATCGAGGCGGTCGGGACCGCGAGCACAGGGGGATCGACCTCGCCTGACGGGGTGACGACCAGTTCGACGCCCACGACCGGTTCGTCCTCGTCGACGGAGCGGTCGACCGTGACGACGGGCAAGGAGCTGCGGCGACCATCGACGAGTCCCGTCTCGGTCACCACCACCGGGACCGTCATCTCAGCGGTGTCGTCTCAGGCGCCGCCCACGCCGCGCCCGTCATCGCCGCCTGCGCCGCCTGCGTCGCCGCCCCCGCCGCTGGGGGGGCCCCCGCCTCCGCCGCCGGTCACCACCACGGCACCAGCGACGAGCACGACGCTCGCGCCGGTGCTCATGCCCGATGTCATCGGGCAGAGCCAGGCTGCAGCCCGAGCCGCGATCACCGAGCTCCAGCGCAGCTTCAAACCGCAGGGCTACTTCGCGTACACCGAAAGCCTGAAGTGCAACGGCAGCACCGATCCCAGCCTCTTCGGAACGGTGCACGCTCAGAACCCTGCGGCCGGTACCCAGATGTTCTTCCAGCAGCCGGCCAGCGTCGACATCTACGAGACCTGCACGACCGTCCCCAACCTCGTCGGCGCCGATCGGTTGACGCAGGCCCCGACGCTCGTCTCCCAAGCTGGGCTCCAAGCGAGCTACACACAGGCCGCCTGTCAGCCCGGTGTGGGATCGAGCATCGTGGTCACCCAGGACATGGCCGCCGGGTCGATCGTCAAGACCAACTCGATCATCATGGTCACCTTCACGCCATCGAACTGCCAGTGACCCCTGTTCGACCCAGTCCCGGGACGATCCCCGAGGTGCTGCGCCACGCGGCCCGGAACTGGCCCGGCGTGGAGGCGTTGATCGTCGGCGATGTGCGTCTCACCTACGGCGATCTCGCCGACGAGGTCCGGCGCCGGGCCGTGTCACTGAGGGCCGATCACGGAATCGGTCCCGGCGATCGCTTCGCGCTCTGGGCGTCGAACTCGGCCGAGTGGATCATCGTGGCCATGGGGGCACTTGCCGCCGGAGCGACGATCGTCCCGCTCAACACCCGCTACAAGGGCGCCGAGGCGGCCGACATCCTGAATCGGTCGCGAGCTCGGATCCTGTTCACCAGCAAGGGGTTTCTCGGGATCGACCATCCACAGATGCTCCGCGAGGGCGGTGTCGCGCTCCCGCACCTGGAGCGCACGGTGATGCTCGACGCGCCGTGGGGGCATCCGGCTTCGCCCGGTGACGGCGGAGCGCCGCCAGGAGTGCCGAGTGTCGGGCCCGACGACATCAGCCACGTCCAGTACACCAGCGGCACGACCGGTGCGCCCAAGGGGGCCATGCTCAGACACGGGGCCATGGTGCAGACGACTCGCATCTGGACCGACGCCGTCGGCCTCGGTCCCGGCGATCGCTACCTGATCTCGAGCCCGTTCTTCCACATCGCCGGCCACAAGACCGGCATCCTGGCCTGCATCACCGCCGGAGCGACGATGGTTCCCGTGCCCGTGTTCGACGCCGACAGCGCGCTCGAGTTGATCGAGCGGGAGCGCATCACCGTGATGCAGGGGCCGCCCACGATCTTCCACGGGCTTCTCGAGCATCCCCGCCGTGCTGAACACGACCTCACCAGCTTGCGGTTGTGCGTAACCGGGGCAGCCACCGTTCCCGTCGAGCTGGTACGGCGCATCCGGGCCGAGCTGCCGTTCCGGGTGGTCATCACGAGCTATGGGCTCACCGAGACGACCGGGGTGGCAACCATCTGCTCGCCCGACGACCCGCCGGAGGTGGTCGCGCACACCTCGGGTCGACCCATCCCCGGCGTCGAGGTGCGCATCGGCGCGTCCGGTCACGATGGCAGCGAGACGGGTGAGATCCTGGTACGGGGTGTCGGCACCATGGCGGGCTATCTCGACGATCCCGCGTCTACGGCCGAGGCGATCGACGTCGACGGCTGGGTCCACACCGGCGACGTGGGCCGCCTCGACGAGCAGGGCAACCTGATCATCACCGACCGGCTGAAGGACATGGTGATCGTCGGTGGGTTCAACGTGTACCCGGCCGAGGTCGAGAACCTGATGCTGGGGCACCCTGCCCTGGCCCAGGTGGCCGTCATCGGTGTCGCCGACGAGCGCCTCGGCGAGGTCACCCGGGCCTACGCGGTGCTGCGCGACGGCGGCCGATCCGATCCCAGCCCCCATGAGCTCGTTTCCTGGTGCCGGTCGGCCATGGCGAACTTCAAGGCGCCCCGCCACATCGAGCTGGTTGCTGTGCTGCCGACGAACGCCGCCGGCAAGATCGACAAGCAGGCCCTCCGAGAACATGCGCGGCGTGACACCGGGCCGGGCAGAATGCCGTCATGACCAGACTGACGATCGTCAACCCCATCGCCCGGCCCCTCGCTTCCACCCAGGAAGCCGAGCGCTACGAACCCGCGCCCCGGCCGGCCACGCTCGACGGCCTCACCGTCGGGCTGTTCTGGAACGGCAAGCCACTCGGCGACATCGGACTCGCCCGCACCCGCGAGAACCTCGACCGGCTCTACACCGGGCTGCGGTTCGTCGACGTCTTCGGGGCCAAGGGCGGGCTCACCCGCTTCGCCAGCCCCGAGCAGCTCGACGTCATGGAGGCCGAGTGCGACGTGGTGGTGGGAGCAACCGCCGATTGAGGCGCGTGCACATCGTGGCTCATGCGTGACATGAGCGCGCTGGAACGCCGAGGCGTTCCCACCGTTGCCTGGACGTCGTCGGAGTTCGTCGAGGACGCCCATTGGAGCTCGAACGTCTTCGGCGTGCCCGAGCTGCCGATCGCCGAGGTCGCCCAGCCCTTCACCAATCGCGACCCGGCCACCATCCACGCCATGGTCGACGGGGCCATGAACCAGGTGCTCGACGCCCTCACCAAGGGGCGTGAGCGTCTCACGGCCGTTCCCGTCTTTCAGCACGTGAACCTGGTCGAGGACCCGGTGTTGCACTACGACGCCGACGACCTGCTCGGCGCCTGGGACCGGATGAACGTCGAGTTCATCGCCGCCGGCTGGTCGGACGGTCTGCCGCTCGTGGCCCCGACGCCGGAGAAGGTTGCCGCCATGGTTGCCCGCAGCGGCCGGGCCGCCGACGACCTCGTGGGGATCTTCGCCCCGGGCGACGGCATCGGCACGGTCGAGAAGATCGCAGCCAACGCCGTGATGGCCGGCGCCAGTCCGGCGCACATGCCGGTGATCCTGGCCATGATGGACTGTGTGCTCGATCCCACGATCGGGTTGCGCACCTGGGCCATGTCGACGGGCCCCCAGGCACCAGTGGTGCTCGTGAGCGGTCCGTACGCCCAGGAGATCGGGATGAACTCCGGGATCTGCGCGCTGGGCCCAGGTTCCATCTCACATGTGAACGTCGTGATCGGCCGCACGCTCCGGCTCGTGATGATGAACGTGGGCCATTCCTACCCCGGTGTCTCCGACATGGACACCATCGGCAACTCCATGAAGTTCTCGGCCTGCGTGGCCGAGAACGAGGCGCGCAACCCGTGGGAGCCCTGGCGGGTGCAGCAGGGTTTCTCGGCCGAGTCGACGACCGTCACCGTCAACGTTCCCTACGGCGTGTGCGAGCTGTTCGACTTCCAGAACTGGGAGCCCGACAAGCTCGTCGAGAATTTCGCCACGGTCGCCGCCAATGCCTGTGCCACGCCCAGCAATGGCGTGTGGCTGGTGAAGACCCCGGCCGATCTGTCGGCCGGGTACCCGTTCAGCGGCGATTTCCACAACCTGATCCTCATGTGTCCCGAGCACGCCGAGGCCTTTGCCGTGGGGGGCTGGTCGCCCACCGACATCGCCGAGGGACTGTGGGAGCGGGCGCGCCTGCCGTTCCGGGTGCTCATGCTCAACCAGCCCATGAAGAGCTTCGAGGTGTCGCACCCCGAGCTGCTGCACCTCATCGACGAGCCCGACACCATGCTCCCGGTCTGCCCCACGGCCAAGGCGTATCAGGTGTTCGTGGTTGGCGCCGACGCCGGCCGATCGCTGTTCTTCCACGGCGGGACGATCTCGGTGACCAAGGAGGTCCGCCTGCCGTGATGGTCGTCGCAGCTGTTCAGGGCGACCGGCACTCGTTCGTGTTCCCCGTCGAACAGCAGTGGTGCACCGGCGACCGTCTCTTCGGTGGCGCGGCGTTCGGTGCCGTGCTGGCCGCGCTCGAGCTCGACGTCGGACGGCCCACCATCGCGGCCTCCGCCCAGTTCGTGAACACCGGCCGGTTGGAGGAGCCGCTCTCGATCGCCACCGAGGTGCTCGTCGCCGGGACGGGCGCCATGCAGGCGCGAGCCAGTGCCGGGCAAGGGGCGCGCACCGTGGCGCAGGTCTCGGCCAGCCTGGGAGCGCTGGAGCCGGCCGGCTCGGGAACACCCTCGGGTGCCGTCGAAGGCGGTCGCGTCGCCCCGGTGGTGACCGCCCCCGAGCGCTGCCGTCCGCGTGAATACCAGAACCCGCTCGCCGGTTCCATCACCGAGACGCTCGAGGTGCGAGTGGCCCACGTGAGCTCGGCCACCGTGGTGTTGTGGGCCCGGTGGTCCGGCGCACCGAGCTCGGCTGCCCCGGCCCCTGTGTTGGCCATGCTGGCCGACCATGTGCCGTATGGCGTTCGTCTGGTGCGGGGCCCCGAGCTGTACGGCGTGAGCCTCGACGCGACGCTGCGCGTGATGCCCGCGGCTGCGGCGTGGGAACCGTCGGCCTGGGTCGGCCTCGAGATCACCTACGACATGCTCGGGGCCTTCGGCCACGGCACGGTGTGGCTCTGGGGGCTCGACGGGCGACCGCTGGCGATCTCCACGCAGTCGATCCGCATCCGCCACTGGTGAGGGCGTCTGCGTGCCCGCTCAACGTGCGGCAGGACCCCCGGGGAGCGACGCTCAGACGTCGAACTCGGTCGGGTCGATGCCGCAGGCGAAGCACGCCTCGCGCACGGCCTTCTTTTCGTGGTCGTCGAAGTTGCCGTCGGCTGCACCGATGATGATGCCGATCTGAATGACCGCTCGGGCCTGATCGGGCTTCTTCTTCAACTTGCCAATGCTTTGAAGAACGTCGATCTTGCCGAAGTCATAGTCGCGTTCAAGCTTGAGGCAGTAGTCGGCGAACTTCGTTCGGAGCTCGTCGGGCGGGAAGATGGAGAGGATGTCGTTCGATGCGATGTACGAGGCGGTCTTCTGCCGCTCTGACGGGTCGATGGAGCCGTCGGCCGCAGCGACCAGTGCGCACATGGCCATGGAAGCGTCCGAGAAGTTGGAGTTCTTGAATGTATGAGCCTTGGTCTTGAGCTGAGCGCTCATCTCGCCGCTCTTCTGCTTCAACTGGTCCCAAATCGGCACGTACATCTCCTTGAACGGGCGAGAATTCTCTACGACCTTGCGAGTACTCCGGGCATGATCAAACCAGCTGCACCGGTTGCTGAAGGGTAGCAGACCGATCGCGAGGGAATCGGGGCGGGTCAGAACAGGTAGCGCGAGATCGACTCGATCACACACGCCGGCTTGTCGGATCCGTCGATCTCCATGGTGTCGCGGCACACCACCTGCACACCGCCGGCCACGTCGGTCACTTCGATGATCTCGAGCGCCAGCCGCACCCGGGAGCCCACCTTCACGGGTGTGAGGAAGCGCACCTTGTTCACGCCGTAGTTGATGGCCAGCTTGGTGTTGTCGACCCGGAGGAGCTCGGTGCGCACCATGTTCGTGAGCGACATCGTGAGATATCCGTGGGCGATCGTGGCGCCGAAGGGCCCGGCTGCGGCGCGCTCGGCGTCGATGTGGATCCACTGGAAGTCGCCGGTGGCGCGAGCGAACTCGTCGATGCGGTCCTGGGTGATGTCGATCCAGCTGCTTCGGCCGAGGTGGCTGCCTACTGCCGCTTTGAGCTCGTCGGGGGAGGAGAACGTCGTCGTCATGCCCTCATCGTGACCCCCGGGGACCGTGGCGGGCAAAGCATCGGGGGTGCGGTGTAAACCTTCCCCATGACCAGTGCACCGACGGCCCGGCGCATCAACGTCCTCGACCCCCAGTTCTACGTCGATCCGTGGGACGACTACCGGTGGCTGCGCGACAACGCCCCGGCGTACCGCGACGAAGCCAACGGCGTCTGGGCGATCAGCCGTCACCACGACATCATCGACGTCGAGAAGAACACGGCGCTGTACTCATCGGCGAACGGGAGCCGGCCGCACATCTACGACTCGTCGTCGATGATCAACGCCGACGATCCCCTGCACACCAACTTCCGCAAGCTCGTCGCCCGGCGCTTCACCCCCAAGGCCGTTCGCGACCACGAGGGCTACGTGCGGGGCATCGCCACCGAGCTCATCGACCGCATCGCCCGGCAGGGGCAGTGCGAAGCGGTCGAGGATCTGGCGTCGCGCCTGCCCGCCATCGTCATCTGCGACAAGCTCGGCTATCCACGCGACCTCTGGGAGAAGTGCCGGGAGTGGTCGGAGGTCACGATGCACGAGGCCGGGCAGTACCCCACCGACGGCAGCAAGCGTCCGCCGGGCGGACCCCAGGGCCGGTCGATGGCGGCGATCGAGGAGTTCGCCGCGGTCACATGGCAGCTCATCCAGGACCGCCGGAAGGATCCCCGCGACGACCTCGTGTCGGTGTGGTGCCACAGCGACGTCGAGTTCCCCGACGGCACCGTCAGGCCCATGAACGAGGGCGAGATCATCGCCGAGGCCATCCTCCTGCTCGACGGGGGTGCCGAGACCAGCCGCACCGTCATCGGCGCAAGCGTGGTGGAGCTGGCTCGACGGCCCGAGCAGCGGCAGGTGCTCATCGACGATCCCTCCGTGATCGGCCGCACAGCCGTCGAGGAGTTCCTGCGCTTCACCTCACCGCTGGTGAACATGAAGCGCACGGCCACCGCCGACCACGTGCTGCACGGCGAGTCCGTGAGCGAAGGCGATGAGTTCGTGCTCTTGTACGCCTCGGCGAATCGCGACGAGCGGGTGTTCGACGATCCCGACCGTTACGACGTGCGCCGCCAGCACAATCATCACGTGGCGTTCGGCTTCGGGACCCACTTCTGCCTCGGGGCATCGTTGGCCCGCTTGGAGATCCGGGTGATGTTCGAGGAGTTGCTGCGCCGTATCCCGGACTGGCGCATCGCCCCCGGGGCCGAGCCCAAGATCGTGCCCGGCTCGTTCGCCCGGTACTACGACCGCATCCCCATCGAGTTCACACCCGAGCGACGCTGAGCGGGATCGAGCAGACGATGATCCGCACCGAGACCGATGGCGCCGTCGCCTGGATCACCATCGACCGGCCCGAAGTCCACAATGCACTGACGCTCGAGGGTTATGCCGAGCTCAGGCGCGCGCTGCGTGACTTCGACGCCGACGCCGAGCGGCGGGTGGCGGTGGTGATCGGTGCCGGTGGGCGGGCCTTCTCGACGGGCTCGGACATGAAGGGATCGTCGTGGCACCCGGACGACGGTCAGCCGTTGAACGTCACGGAAGATCCCGAGGTCGAGCTCACCCGCAAGCCGGTGATCGCCGCGATCGACGGGTACTGCCTGGGCGGCGGGCTGGAGTGGGCTCTGCGCTGCGACATCCGCATCGCCACGCCCCGCTCCTCGTTCGGGCTCCCCGAGCCGCGCTGGGGTGCGCTGGCCGGCTACGGCCTGCACCACCTCCCGCGGATGATCGGGCCCGGCGACGCGCTGTACCTCCAGCTCACCGGCGATCGGATCGACGCCGATCGGGCCCTGCGCCACGGCATCGTGCAAGAGCTCGTGGTACCCGATCGTCTGCGGGCGCGAGCGTCGGAGATCGCCGCCATGATCGTGCGCTGCTCGCCGCTCGCCGTCGAGGCGATAAAGCAGACCATCTGGTTCAACGTGCGCCAAGGCGTCGAGGACTCCTACCGGTTCGTGGCGCCGATGGCGCAGGCCGTCGGCCGATCGGAGGACGTGCGAGAAGGCCCGAAGGCCTTCGTCGACAAGCGCGAGCCTCAGTGGAAGGGCCGCTGAGCCATGGGATCACCGGCGTTTCGGCCATTGTCTCCGGCGCTGGGAGCCGAGCTGAGCGGGATCGACCTCATGGCTGACGGCGACCCGCCGCCCGAGGTTGTCGCCGCGCTCCGCAGAGCGTTCGCCGAGCACCACCTGCTCCTCGTTCGCGCCGGCCCCGTCACCGTCGAGGCTCAGCTGCGCCTGCTCGGGCTGTTCGGCCCGGTGTTGGTGAACGCCGGGGTCGACCACGCGTTCGTCTCGAACACCCGTCCCGACGGCATCATCGGTATGGGCGAGTTGCGCTTCCACTCCGATCTGGCCTTCACCCCCGAGCCCGACCTGGGTTTGTCGCTCTACGGGATCGACCTGCCCGGTGGGGGCACCACGACCCGGTTCGCCAATGCGGCCAAGGCCTTGCGCGATCTCGAACCGTCCCTCCGGCGGCGCCTCGACGGGCTGACGGCGCGCCACGCCTTCGATCTGGCAACCCAGTTCGGCCATGACCGCGCCCTCGACACGCCGGTTCCCGCGACGGGATATCGCGCCGAGCATCCCGTGGTGTCGGTTGACCCCACGACCGGCGCCGAGGTGCTGTACGTGAGCGAGATGCAGACAGAGTGCATCGTCGGGCTCGACCCCGCCGAGGGGCGGCGCCTGCTGGAGGAGCTGTTTGTTGCGTTGTACGCGTCCGGCAACGTGTACGAGCACCGGTGGGAGCGCGACGACCTGCTCGTGTGGAACAACATGACGATTCAACATGCCCGGGGCCCCGTGGCGGCGGGGGAGTCCCGCACGCTCAGACGGGCGACACTGGCCCACCGTCCGATCGAGCGGATCCTCACCGGTTTCACACCCCGCCTGCGAGCGGTGTGACGCCGGTGCTCGCAGCTGGCTCGGCGCTCGCTCTGGTGCCGACGCTCAGAACCCGCGTGTGACGCGGTCGCCGGGGAGTCGGTCGAGGTTCTGGAGCCTCACCTGGCCGTGGGCCACGAGCTTGCCGTCGGTGCGGCGGGTGATCTCGACCACCCACACCTGCTGGGTGCGTCCGACGTGGATGGGGGTGCCCACCACGTCGACGATCCCGCTCATGTGCGGACGCAGGAAGTCGGTGGTGTTCGACACCCCCACGATCCCCTTGGCACCGAACGCCGTGGCCGCCTTCACCGCCCCGTGCGAAGCGACCGACTCGACGATCGAGCACCACACGCCGCCGTGGACCACCCCGTAGGGCTGATGGTGACGGGGACCGATGTCGACCGAGCCCGTCACCCGGGTGTCGGTCCATTCGTCGATGACGAGCCCGACGACATCGTCCCAGAAGTTGACCTCGCTCATGGGCACCGACGCTACCGATGGTCCCGGGCCGGGCCCGGCACCGGAGTGCGGTGCAGCGCGGTGTTGCATGGTGCTGCACGGTGTTGCATCGTGGGATTGTCGTCAGGTCATCACCCCCCGGGCGCCGTCGATGGCGATCGTCTGACCGCTCACGTAGCGGGCGTCGTCGGACAGCAAGAACGCGACGACATCACCGACGTCGGGTGCGGTACCCCAACGGCCGAGCGGGACGCTGCGTTGCGCTTGCGCCTGTGACGCCTCCGAACCGAAGTGGCCCATGGTCATGGGGGTGTCGATGCCGCCGGGGCAGACCGAGTTGGCCCGGATGCCGTGCTGGCCGTACTGGACCGCGACCAGGCGCATGAAGGCGCTCACGGCGCCCTTGCTCGCCGTGTAGCCCGACCCCATCCCGGCGCCGTGCAGGGCCGCCGACGAGGAGATGGCCACGACCGACCCGCCGCCTGCGGACATCAGGTGGGGGAGGGCGTGCTTGGTGAACAGGAACGTGCCGTCGAGGTTCACGCGCAAGATCCGGTGGAACTCGTCGAACGGAACCTCGTGGACGGGCATGGTGTCACCGCCGCCGGCGATGCCGGCCGAGGTGACCAGACCGTCGAGACGACCAAAGCTCCCGATCGCCGAGGTGAGCGCCCATGCGGCCGCGGTCTCGTCGCCGACGTCGGCCTCCAACGCCATGCAGCCGTCGGGCAGCTTGGCCAGGGTGTCACCCAGCGTCTTGGGATTGCGGTCGACGATGGCCACCCGTCCACCATCGGCTGCGATCCGCTGGGCCACGGCCCGGCCGATCCCCGACGCCCCGCCGGTGACGAGGAAGGCCTTACCCGAGAACCGCATCGTGGTGTCTCCGTCTGTCGTCGTGGCGTGCCAGTGGGCAGGCGCCAGGGGTAGGTCAGGGCAGGGGGCAGGTCAGGGCATCGGGGGCAGCCGGGTGCGGTAGCTCGACGGGAGCAGCTCGAGGAGCTGACCGTCGGGGTCGCGCACGAACACGGCCATGCCTCCGTAGTTGGTATCTGCCAGCACCTCACCGCCGTGCTCCTCGACCCGTGCGCACGTGGCCGCGATGTCGTCGACGGAGATCGACAGGTGGGTGAGACCGGGCTCGTTCATCACCCGCTCCCGGTAGGGGACCGTGGCGCCCGGCGCAGCGAAGTGCAGCAGCTCCAGCACGAGCCCGTCGAGGACGAGGTAGTTGGCCGTGAACCCGAGCGGCGGCTTGACGCGAAGCAGCGCTGCGGAGGCGTCGTCGGTGTCGACGAACTCGAACCAGTACCGAAAGCCCAGAGCCTCCTCGTAGAAGCGGCGGGAGCGGGCCAGATCGGTGACGACCTGCCCGGAGTGGTTGTAGGCAGGCATGGATTCCTCCGTCGTGGAGCTTCGGCGCGTCCCGCTGACGCGACCGGGGACGACGCTAACGTGAGGCCGCCTCGGCTTCCAGGTCAGGTCGCGTCCGGTCCCCGAGCGCCGCCGGGTCCGGGCCGAGAGACGCCTCAGCAAGCCTCCAAGCGCAAGGACGACCGTGACCGAACCCGCCCCCGGACCGTCTGTGCCAGCCGAATCCACCGAGCCGATCATCCTCATCGACATCGCCGACCGGATGGCCGTGGTCACGCTCAATCGTCCCCATCGCCGCAACGCCTTGAACTCGGCGCTGTACGCCCGCATCGCCGAGGTGATGAGCGAGCTCGACGCCAACGCCGCTGTCGACGTGATCGTCTTGACGGGGACCGATCCGGCATTCTCAGCCGGCGTCGACCTGAAGGAGCTCGGTGGCGTGTTGGTAACCGGCGAGGGCGACGCCGCGCCCCCCGACGGTGCGCGCGGCGGAGGGCGTACCCCGTGGAACGGTCCCCTCCCCGCCGTGGCCAAGCCCGTGATCGGCGCGATCAACGGACCGTGCGTCACGGGCGCGCTCGAGCTGGCGTTGGCGTGCGACTTCCTGGTGGCGTCCGACCGGGCCCGCTTCGCCGACACCCACGCTCGGGTGGGGGTGATGCCCGGTGACGGGGTCACGGTGCGTCTCCCGCAGGCCATCGGGATCAGACGGGCCAAGGAGATGAGCGTCACCGGCAACTACATCGACGCGGCCACGGCGCTCCACTGGGGACTCATCAACCATGTCGTGGCCCACGACGAGCTGATCCCGTTCTGCCGTCGGCTCGCCGCCGACATCGTCACCAACGACCAGGACGGGGTCCGCACGATGATCGACACCTACGACCGGGTCTGCGCCACCACCGAGAACGAGGCCTGGCCGATCGAGCTGGCCGTCAGCCTGGCCTGGGAAGGCGCCGGCTACGACGCGGCCGAGATCGCCCGCCGCCGCACCGGCGTGATCGAACGGGGCCGCAGCCAACAGGCGTGACACGGCCAGCGCTGCCCCCCGAACCTTGCGGGACACGCCCGGGCGCCACTCGGCACTCGGCACTCGGCACTCAGCGCTCGGAGCACGCGAGGCGGACGGCGGGGCGGCGCTCGCCCGGCGGGCGGTGAGCTCGTAGCCTGGGCGACATGAAGGCACTGTTGTATGGCGTCGCGCCCGACCCCACGATCACCGTCCCCGACACCGACAACCACCTCCTGCGCAGCCTGGCGGGCACGCCGATGCGGCTCGAACCCGACATGGCCGATCCCGGCTTCCTGTTGCCCGACTGGGTCATCACCCGACCCCGGCTCACTGGCATCTGCGGCTCCGACTCCAAGCAGGTCTTCATGGACTGGGGACGCGACCTGCCGCCCACCGACAACCCCATGAAGGCCTTCTTCTCGCTCCCGCAGGTGCTTGGTCACGAGGTCGTCGCCGATGTCGTGGCCCTCGGCCCCGAGGCCCAGGGCCTGGAGATCGGCGATCGGGTCGTGCTCAACCCCTGGCTGAGCTGTGGGCCCCGCGGCGTGGAGCCCATGTGTTCCCCGTGCCGCACCGGCGACTACAGCCTCTGCGCCAACTTCGCGGTGGGCCCCATCGCCCCGGGCATCCACACGGGCACGAGCCGTGACGCCAGTGGGGGCTACGCCGAGCTGATGCCGGCACACGACTCGATGCTGTTCAAGGTCCCGGCGGGGATGCCCGACGAGGTCGCGGTGTTCGCCGATCCGTTTGCGGTCATGCTCCACGCCATCACCAGAAACCCGCCGCCCAAGGGGGGCAAGGCGATGGTCTACGGTGCCGGTGCGCTGGGGACGTGCGCGGCGGCCACCATCAGAGGGCTCTACCCCGATGTCGAGGTGCTCGTGGTTGCCCGCTTCGAGGCCCAGGCAGCCATGGCCCGCACGCTCGGGGCCACGGTCATCGGCCACGAGCCGGCGATCAGGGTCATCGAGGAGGCGGCGGCCTGGTCGGGCGGCGTGCTCCAGGCCAGCGACGGCCTGCCGATGTGTTACCCCGGTGGAATCGACGTGGTGTACGACACCGTCGGCAAGAAGGAGACCTTCGAGGTCGGCGCCCGGGTGCTCAAGGCCCGCTCCACGTTGGTGAAGGCCGGCGTGCACGGCCCCACCGTCTGGGAGGACACGCCGCTGTACTTCAAGGAGATCGCCATGGTCGGCTCGAATGCCTTCGGGTTCGAGGACGTCGAAGGCGTGCGCCAGCACGGCATCGCGCACTACCTCGACCTGGTGGCCGACGGGCGCATCGACCTCACGGGCATGCTCACCCACACCTTCACGCTCGACGCGTGGCGCGACGCCTTCGGTGCCTTGGCCACGCAGGACGCCAGCGGCGCGATCAAGGTGGCGTTCGACTTCAGATGACGCCCGCTGATCGGGCCAACAGCTCGAGCGCAGCAGGACTGAACGGACGGGGCAGGGTGAGGATGACCCGTTGCACGCCTGCGTCTGCATAGCGCTCGATCTCGGCCCGCAGCTCGTCGGGATGGCCCACGAACATGCCGGGCGTCGGCGCGCCCTCCTCCGACGGGAGCCGCATGCGGGCCTGGGCCGTGGCCATGCGGGTGACGGCCGAGGCCGCCAGGCGGGTCCTGACCTTCTCCACCGTCGGCTCGTCCTCGGCCAACACGGCGATGAGGTTGAGCGTGGCCTCGACGGGCGCCCCCGAACGGCTCACTTCGCGCTCGGCGAGTCGGAGGCGGGCGATGCGATCGGCCATGTACGCCGGCGTCCCCAACCCGTTCCACGCCACGGCGTGACGGGCGGCGATCCTCAAGGCTGCGGGCGACGCCCCGGCCACGAGCACCGGCGCAGGCTGCTGGATCGGTCGGGGGTCGATCGTCGTCCACCGGTCGGCGATGAAGGCGCAGGCGTCGTCGAGCGCCCGCAACCGGTCAGGGGCCGGCGCGAAGTCGAAGCCGAAGTCGGCGTGCTCGTCGGGATCCCATCCGGCGCCGAGGCCGACGATGGCCCGTCCCCCCGAAATCAGGTCGAGGGTCTGGAGTTGCCGCAGGAGTATCGCCGGATGCCGGAACGACACCGGCGACACCAAGCACCCCAAGCGGATCCGGGTGGTGAGTGGGGCCAGTGCCGTCACGAGCGACACGGCGTCGAGCAGCCCCAGACGCTCTTCGAACCCGGCCACCGCCCTGAGGTGATCGGACGCGTACAGCTCGTCGAAGCCGAGCTCCTCGGCCAGCAACGCGGCGCGCCGAGCCTCGTCCCAGGTGAGGTTCATGGTCCCGGCGATGCTGAAGCGCATACCGGCCATCGTCAGCATCCGAGGGCGTCGGAGAGCCGACGCCAGCCTTCCACCGGCATGTCGGTCCACTCATCGGTGAGGAGCTGCACCGCGACGTGGGAGGCGCCGGCATCGAGATGAGCCTGAATCCGGGGCACGACGGCGTCGATCGAGCCCCACGCCACGATGGCGTCGACGAGCCGGTCGCTGCCGCCGCCGTCGAGGTCGTCGTCGCTGAAACCCTGACGCAGAAAGGAGTTCCGGTAGTTCGGCTGGCCGAGGTAGCCGGCCAGGTGCTTGCGGCCAATTGCCCGGGCCGTCGCCGGGTCGGTCTCGAGCACCACCTTCTGGTCGGGAGCGAGGATCTTCCCCGCACCCAGGACCTCCCGGGCGCCAGCGGTGTGCTCGGGCGTCGTGAGGTACGGATGGGCACCGTCGGCCTGTTTGCGGGCCACGGCGAGCATGCGTGGTCCGAGCGCGGCGATCACCCGGGGCCGGACGGGCGCGTTCTCGGGGAACGCGGTGTACGGCGCAGCGTCGAGCGCGTCGAGGTAAGCGCGCATGGCGGCCAGCGGCGGGCCGTAGCGGCCGCCGCGGACGTCCTCGACGAGCCAGGCATGGCTCACGCCCAGCCCGAGCAGGAACCGTTGGGGGAACACGGCTTCGAGCGCCCGCTGACCGTTGGCGGTGGCCATGGCGTCGCGGTTGTGGATGGGCGCGATGCCGGTTGCCACCTTCAGCCGCGACGTGTTCGAGAGGAACAGCGTGGCGTTCACGAAGGCGTTGCGATTCGTGGCCTCCGGGAACCAGAGGCACCCAAAGCCGCTCATGGCGTCGAGCTCTTCCAGCGCGGCGCGGGCCTCGGGCCACGGTTGACGGTCGAAGGCGAATGTCCACAGGCCGAAGCGGCCGAGCTCGATCATCGGATGCGTCCTGACGGTGGGTTGCCGGTTGGGGCAGCGGTCGCGGGCCGGGCCCCGGGAGGCTAGCGATGCGCTCGTCCGGCGGCGAGGGCTTCCGGGGGCGGCGCGTTGGTCGGCCCGGGGCCTAGCGTGGCCCCATGGCCTCCGATCCCGCACGCAACCGACAGACCGCCGACCGCCTCTACGCCGCCTTGTATCGACGCGACTTCGATGCGGTGGGGGCGCTGTTCGCCGACGACGGGCACTACACCGATGTCGCCACCCCGGGGCCCGGTGCCTACGGTCCCCGTCAGATCGCCCAGCGCCTGCGCATCGGGCTCGAGCCGCTCAGCGCCATCTACCAGCATCCCCGCAACACCGTGGCCGAGGGCGATCTGGTGATCGTCGAGCACGCCGAGGAGTGGCACTGGGGTCCCGACGCCTCGGTGGTGCTCCCGTTCGTCTCGGTGCTCGAGTTTCGCGACGACGGCAAGATCGTGCGCTGGCACGACTACTGGGACACACCCACGCTCATGAACGCTGCGCCGAAGTGGTGGCTCGAGCACGTGATGAGCCAAGCGGGAACGCTCGACCAGGCCTGATACGGCATGACACGGGAGCGCGTGACGGAGCCCGTGACACATCAGGCATCACACCGGTAGGAGGGGCAGACCCATGCTCGACAGCATCATCAAGGGCGGCATGGTCGCTGACGGCACCGGGGCTCCGGCCCGCGCTGCTGATGTCGGCGTGCGCGACGGGCGGATCGTGGCCATCGCGCCGACGGGCACGATCGACGAGCCGGCCCGCGAGACGATCGCGGCCGACGATCTCGTGGTGGCGCCGGGCTTCGTTGACCCCCACACGCACTACGACGCCCAGTTCTTCTGGGATCCGCTGGCCACGCCGTCGAACCTGCACGGCGTCACGTCGGTCATCGCCGGAAACTGCGGCTTTACCTTGGCGCCCCTTGCTCCCGAGCACGCGGCCTACACCCGTGAGATGATGGCCAAGGTGGAGGGCATGCCGCTCAAGGCGCTCGAAGCTGGCGCCGACTGGAGCTGGCGCAGCTTCGGTGATTACCTCGCTCGTATCGACGGTCGCCTGGCCCTCAACGCAGCCTGGCTCGTGGGTCATTGTGCCTTGCGCCGCATGGTGATGGGCGAGGACGCCGTCGGCAACACCGCATCCGAATCGCAGATCATCGAGATGCAGCAGTTGCTCCGACGCAGCATCGAAGAGGGCGGGATGGGCTTCTCGACCTCGCTGGCGTTCACCCATGCCGACGGCGACGGGCAGCCGGTGCCGTCACGCTGGGCCAGCCACGACGAGGTGCTCGCGCTCTGCGACGTGGTCGGCGAGTACGAGGGAACCACGCTCGAGATGATCATCGACGGCTGCCTCCGGGGCTTCACCCCCGAGGAGGTCGACCTCATGTCGGGCATGTCGATCAGGGCCCAACGGCCCGTCAACTGGAACGTGTTGACGGTCGACTCGGCCGATCCCGCCCGCTACCGGGCCCAGATCTCGCTCGGGGACGAGGCGGCCCGCCGCGGCGGCCGGGTGATGGCGCTCACCATGCCGATCATCGTGGGCATGAACATGAGCTTCAACACCTACTGCGCGATCTTCATGCTGCCCCGGTGGTCGGAGGTGATGAACCTGCCGGTGCCCGAGCGCATGGTTCGCCTGCGCGACCCCGAGACCCGTCGGTGGATGCTCGCGACCTCGCACTCGCCCGAAGCCGGAGTGTTCACGCGCGTTGCGGCCTGGGACCGCTACCAGATCGGCGACACCTTCGCCCCGTTCAACCAGGGCCTCGCCGGCCGCGTGATCGGCGACATCGCCCGCGAGCGGGGCGTCGACCCGTTCGACTGCCTGCTCGACATCGTGCTGGCCGACGAGCTCCGCACCGTGCTGTGGCCGCTGCCGCCCGACGACGACGCCGAGAGCTGGCGCCTGCGGGCCGAGGCGTGGAACCACCCGCACGTGATGCTCGGGGGTTCCGATGCCGGCGCGCACCTCGACCGCATGTCGGGCGCCCAGTACCCCACGGCATTCCTCGCCGACTGCATCCGCGGCCGACAGCTCATCTCGATGGAGCGGGCCGTGCAGCTCATGACCCAGCGGCCCGCGGAGTACTTCGGGCTACGCGGTCGCGGCACCATCGCCGTGGGCAACCACGCCGACCTTGCGCTCTTCGATCCCACGACCGTCGATGCCGGGATGTCGAGCATGCGCAACGATCTGCCCGGGGGGACGGCCCGGTTGTTCACCCCGGCCGTCGGCGTCGAGCGGGTGATCGTGAACGGGATCACGATCACCGAACGCGGTGAGGCCACGGGCACCACGCCGGGGATCGTCATGCGTTCCGGTCGCGACACGCGAACCGTGACGCTCGAATCGTGACCCTCGAATCGTGACTGGCATGGGTCGGCGACGGACATACGCGGTGTCGGCCCGGTCGACGGCACCTCCCGAGGTTGTTTTCGACATCGTGGCCGACGGCCCCGGTTGGGCCGAGTGGACAATGGTCAAGCACTCCACCTACGACCGGGAGGGCGTGCCGGCGCCGCACGGTGTGGGGGCCGTCCGCAACTTCGCCATCGGCGGGCGCCGGGGGCGCTACCGCACGGTGAGCCGCGAGGAGTGTGTCGGCTACGACCGACCCCGTCGGTTCTCGTACGTGCTCGTGTCGGGGCTGCCCGTGCGCAACTACCGGGCCGACGTCGACCTCACGCCCGACCCGTCCGGCGGCACCGGGACGGCCATCTCGTGGACGGGCGGCTTCGAGCCCACGATCCCGGGGACGGGCTGGGTGTTGCAACGCTTCCTGCGCACGACGGTGCAGGGCTTCGCCACCAAGCTCGCCCGGCGGGCCGAGACGGTGGCGGCCGAGCGCGACTGACGCCAGAATCACAGAACGCGAATCCGGTATCGCGCCAGCCCGCCAGCCCGCCCGCCTCGCACGGACATGCGTCCCGCCTCGCACCGACTGCGCAGGGAGCCCACAGGGAGGTCGTCTCGCATGGAACCCGACGTGTTCTACGAGGTCGCCAGCATCGACTACCCGATCATCGACGCCGATGCCCATGTGAACGAGCCCCCCGATCTCTGGCAGGCCCGGGTTCCCCGCAAGATGCGAAAGCGGGCGCCCAAGGTGCTGCACACCGAGAAGGGCGATATCTGGTCGTTCGACGACGGAACACGGCTGCGCCCGGTCGGCCTCACCGCCACGGCTGGCCTCAGCTACACGCAGTTCGCGCCGTCGGGCCTCACCTACGACACCATGCGCGCCGGGAGCTTTGACACCAAGGCCCGCCTGCGTGATCTGGATATCGACGGGATATGGGCCCAGGTGCTGTACCCGAGCGTGACCCTCTCGGGCGCGCAGACGTACACCAACGACCGCCCGCTCCAGTTGGCGTGCGTGCGGGCCTACAACGAGTGGCTCCTCGAGTTCTGCGACGGTTCCGACGGGCGGCTCATCCCTCTGGCCCTCATCCCCACCACGGGGATCGACGACGCGCTCGCCGAGTTGGCCTGGGCCCAGGAGCACGGCCATCGCGGGGTTGTGATCTCGGCCCATCCCGACGGGTCGTTGGAGCCGTCGCCCGCCGACGAGCCGTTCTGGATCGAGGCCGGCCAGCGCGACCTCCCCGTCAGCGTGCACATCGGGAGCTTCCTGCCCTCGATGCCCCAGAAAGGTCCAAATTTTACCACCCTGTTGTTCTGCGGCAAGGCCGGGAGCACCAAAGCGGGCGGCAACACCATTCCCGTGGTGTGCGACCTGATGTTCGCCAACGTGTTCAAC
>JANLSK010000292.1:0-5759 GCA_031362415.1 Actinomycetes bacterium
CGCCGCCGATCCCAACGCCGGCCCACCGCAGATCGAAGGGGGCCCGCCACACATGACCGCAGGGATGATCGCCGACGTCGAGGTGGTCCCATGACACCGCCCGGCCAGGGCATCGGGGCACGCATCTGGCGCGGGCCTGGCATTGGCGATCGCAGGTGCGGTCTTCGCCGACGGCTCCGTGCTCAGGGCCGCTCCCTCGGCGGCATCAGCGACCCTACTGTTCTGGATCCAGATACACAGACGGAATCCTGCTGCCCGTTCCTACCGAGCTACCGTCACTTGTTGACGACGCAAGACGGAGGAGCACGGCGAACATCGTTGGATGCCGACATGCCGGCCGTCGCGTCCACTTGAACCCTGCCCGTGTCGGCGAACAAGCCGACAGTCGGAACGCCACGCTCATCCCTCGTCGGCGGACCGTGCTCGACGCGGAACACGACGGGTCGGCGGTGCCGTCGCAGTGTTGCCGGTCGGGCTCGCCAGGGCTCGTTCGAGTCCGGTGAAGAGGTCGACGACGTCGGCTGCTTCGAAGACTCGGTAGCGCTGTCTGCCGATATTGCGTTGGCGCAACACCTCGGCGGCTTCGAGACGGTTGATGGCCTCGCCGGTTCGCATCTCAGATCGCCCGATCAGTCGTGCGGCGCTGTCGACGGTGATCACCGGTACACCTGGCAGAAGGTCGAGGAGCAGCTCGACTGCCGAGTTGGCGCGGACTCGACCGAGTTGTTCCCTCCATCGTGCATCGAGCGTGTTGATCTGGGCCGCGTAGGCCTCGGCATCCGTACATGACCGGTGTGCTGCGGTGGCGAACGTCCGCAACCATGCGCCGGCGCCCGTCGATCGGTCGGGACTGTCGGGCGCCCCGACGTGTCGATACGCCGTGAGGCCGGCGATGTAGTTACTGGCCCACGTGGCGAGCACGAGGCTGATCGGTGGCACGAATCGCGGTGCGAGGCCACGGCGGCGGAGGATGACATGGATGAGCGCGCGCCCGGCGCGCCCGTTGCCGTCGACGAACGGGTGGATCGTCTCGAACTGGGCATGGGCAATCGCCGCCTGCACGAGCGCAGGATGGTGGTCGCCGTTGACATACGCGAGCAGATCGTCGAGCAACGCATCGAGGGTGTCCGGTGGTGGCGGGACGAAGGCTGCGGAGCACGGGTTGTGGCTGCTGCCGCCGATCCAGTTCTGCACCGTGCGGACCACGCCGCCGATGTGCGGCATCGAAGATCGTTCCATCAAGGTCCGGTGGATGCCGAGGAGGTCGTCGAGGGTGATGGTGTCAGACGACGAGCCCAGCTCGACGGCGGCCTCCATGGCGGCGACGTTGGCGAGCACCTCGACCGCGATCCGATCGGCGACGTCGCCACCCTGGGCGAGTACGACCTCGGCATCCAGCAACCGGCGTGGCCCTGCCTCCAGTCCCTCGATCTTCGAGGAGGCGACCGACTCGGCGCGGAGCAAGAACCGCGCCAGCCCGTCGAGGCTGACATGCGATGTTCCGGTTGTGTTCAGCCGACGAATCGCTGCTTCCGCGTCGTTGAGGTCCGCAGCGAGATTGGCCGGCAGGGCGAGTTCCCAGCCGGCGAGCGGGTCGGGGAGGTAGGCGTGGTAGTCCCAACCCTGGAGGTCGCGGCGACTCATCCCTCGAACGAGGAGGTCCAGCGGCTTGTGAGCAGCGTTGCCACAACCGTTACCTCCCATGTCTCTCAGTAACACTTGTACACTAACCTTTAGTTACTTCCCCCGGAAATAGCGGGTTTGACGTGACGTTGTGATCGTTCTCTGCCCATCGGTGGCTGTGGCGGAGCTGAACCGTTGCGGTTGGTTCCCAGTGTTGCCGGATTGTTCGGTGCTCGGGACGCGACGACCGAGCCGAGGGCCGCGAAAGTTGGTCGTGGGCGGTTGGGGTAGGCGTCATTGTCGAAGTTCGGTGAGTTTGACGAGGTTGTGTGCGAAGACGCCGTGCCCACACCAGGTCCGTGCGCCGTCGTGGCCGCGTAGGCGGGTGCGTCGCCACGCCCAATCACGCTTGAGGTGCGATATACGTCCTTCGCATCCGGTGCGCCACTTGACCGCGGCGATGAACGTCTCGGCGTGTTCGATGTCGGCTCGTGCCTTCGAGGGTTTCCCGGTGCGCGGGATCACGACCGAGCCGACTCCCGCCTCAGTGAGGTCGACCTCGATGGTCGAATCCCAGTAACCGCGATCGGCGGTGACCAAGACCGGTGCGCTGCCGAACTGCGCGGTGACACGTTCAATAGCGGGGCGTAACAGGCCGGTGTCGGACGGGTTCCCGATGTGCACGGAGTGATCGATGATGATCCCTTCGGTGTTATCGACCACCTGGGCCTTGTAACCGTTATGCCGAATTCGGCATAACGGTTATTACGCCGCGTCCCGGATTATGCCGCGTGAGCGTGGTGAGCGATCGGTGAAGTGCTCAACTTCGCCTGCGCGGCTTGCGTTTCTCGCGATCCGGGTCGGTGGTAGCTGTTGAGGAAGTCGGCATAATCCGGGGCTCCTGATCAAGCCTTCTCCCGCCCGTTGGGCAGAGAGGAGGCGATCACCGTGATCGTTTTGGAGAGAGAGCGGCTCGCTTCGTTCGGGCCTGGTTTGGCCGAGGAGCTTGCTGGGCTGGGATACACGCCCGGCTGCATCGCCAGGCACGTGCGCTTGTTGCGCCGTCTCGATGAGTGGATGGCGGGTGAAGGGGTGACGCCCGGTGAGCTGACCGCCGCCGACATCGAGCGGTTCGTCGGGATCAGACGTGCTGGAGGCCAGTTGCGCTGGCCGTCGCAACGCGGCGTTGCGCCGCTGCTCGCCTATCTGCGGGGGGCGGGCGTGGTCCCGATCCCGCCGGCATCGGTGGCGGCGACATCCGTCGAGCGGGTTGTTGCGTCCTATCGGCATTGGCTCGTCGAGGAGCGGTCGTTGGCAGCGTCGACGGTCGAGGACTACGAGCGCTACGTGTGCAGGTTCTTCTCGCAGTTGGTGGAGCCGGTGCGAGAAGACCTCTCGCGCTTGTCGGCGGCGGATGTGACTGCGGCTGTGCGCTCGCAGTGCCGGTCGCGCAGCGTTGGTTGGGCCAAGAACTTCAACACGGTGCTGCGGTCGCTGCTGCGGTTCTTGTTCCTGGAGGGATACGTCGCGCTCGATCTTTCTCCGAGCGTGCTGGCGGTGGCGGGATGGCGCCACAGCGGGCTGCCCAAGGCGCTTGACCCGAAGGACGTCGCCCGTCTCATCGCGAGCTGCGCTCGCCAACGGCGCGCCGGTCGTCGAGATCTGGCGATCTTGACTGTTGTGGTGCGGCTGGGGCTGCGCGCGGGGGAGGTGGCTGCGCTCGAGCTGGGAGATATCGACTGGCGGGCCGGTGAGATCGTCGTGCGCGGCAAGGGCGGCCGGCTGGACCGGCTGCCGTTACCCGGCGATGTCGGCGAGGTGATCGTCGACTACCTGCGGCACGAGCGCCCGCCCACGACATCTCGTCATGTGTTCATCTTGGCCGTCGCTCCGCGCACAGGGATCTCGACCAAGACGATCAGCGGCGTGGTGCGCTGCGCCTGCGAGCGGGCCGGTCTGGCGCCGATCGGGCCTCACCGGTTGCGGCACACCGCGGCAACCGAGATGTTGCGCGGTGGCGCTTCCCTGGCGGAGGTCGGTCAGGTCCTTCGGCACCAGCACCAGGAGACGACCTCGATCTACGCCAAGGTCGATCTCGGCTCCCTGGCGATGCTGGCGATGCCGTGGCCGCAGGTGTCGCCATGAGCCGCGTTGCGCTCCTCGCCGAGGAATACCTACAGACCCGACGGGCGCTCGGCTACAAGCTCATCAGCCAAGCGAGGATCCTGGCGGGCTTCGTCCGCTACCTCGACGCCGTCGGCGCGACTCACATCACCGTCGAGGCCGCCTTGGGTTTCGCCACCCAGCCGGCCGAGGCGCACCCGATCTGGTGGACCCGGCGGTTGTCGGTAGTGCGTGGCCTCGCCACCTACGTGCAAGCCATCGATCCGACCACCGAGGTTCCGCCGACCTGCCTGCTCCCCCGAGGCGTTCCCCGGGCGGTGCCCTACCTGTATACGCCAGCCGAGATCGCCAAGCTCCTGGCCGGTGCCCGCGCCCTGCACCCACCGCTGCACGCCGCCACCTACGAGACGCTGGTCGGCCTGCTCGCCGTCACCGGCATGCGTGTGGGCGAGGCGATCGCTCTGGGCTGCGACGACATCGACATCGAACACGGGCTGCTCACCATCAACGCGGGCAAGTTCGGCAAAGACCGGCTCGTGCCGGTCCACGCCAGCACCATCGAGGCCCTCCAGAGCTACGCCCAGCGCCGAGACACCCGGTGGCCGGCGGGCAAGGCAGGGACGTTCTTCGTGTCGACGGTGAACACCCGACTCACCTACAACACTGTGCGAGTCGTCTTCGCCAGACTGGCAGAACAGGCCGGCCTCGTGGCGCGGGGACGATCCCGCCCGCGCCTGCACGACTTCCGGCACCGCTTTGCCGTCGAGACACTGCTCGGCTGGTACCGCTCCGGCGAGGACGTCGCAGCTCGCCTCCCGCTCTTGTCGACCTTCCTCGGGCACGTCAAACCCACCAGCACCTACTGGTATCTCTCGGCCACGCCCGAACTGCTCGCCCTGGCGGCCGGGCGTCTCGAGCGATCGGCGGTGGCGCGATGACCGCGCTGGCCCCAACCTTGGAGGCGTTCTTCACTGACCGGCTGGCCAGGCAGCGGCGGGCGAGCGCCCACACCGTCGCCGCCTACCGGGACAGCTTCCGCCTCCTGCTCGACTACCTCCAGCGCCGGACCGGCACGGCACCGTCACGACTGCAGTTCGAGGACCTCGACGCGGAGATGATCACCGCGTTCCTGACCCACCTCGAAGACGACCGCGCCAACAGCGTCCGCACCCGCAACGCCCGGCTCGCCGCGCTGCACTCGTTCTTCCGTTTCGCCGCTCTGCGCCACCCGGAGCACTCCTGGCTCATTCAGCGGGTCCTCGCCATCCCACAGAAGCGGGCCACCAAAGGCATCGTGCCATTCCTGACAGAGGCAGAGGTCGAGGCCCTCCTCGACGCACCCGACCGTTCAACGCGCGCCGGGCGACGAGACCACACTCTGCTCGTGCTGGCCCTACAAACCGGCTTGCGCGTCTCGGAGCTCACCGGCCTGTGCTACGGCGACGTCGAGCTCGGCGCCGGCGCCCACGTCCGCACCTGCGGGAAGGGCCGCAAAGACCGGTGCACGCCACTCATCGCCCAGACCGCGGCGGTGCTCAACGCCTGGATGCGGGAGCGCTACGGCCAGCCCGACGATCCGGTGTTTCCCGGACGTGGCAACGGAAGGCTCAGCTCCGACGCCGTCCAGCGCATGATCGCCAAGCACACCGCCGCAGCCGCGATGCGCTGTCCGACACTGCGAGGCAAACGCGTCGCACCTCATGTCCTGCGTCACACCGCGGCTATGACCCTGCTGGCCGCCGGTGTCGATCAGACCGTCATCGCCCTCTGGCTCGGCCACGAGCGTGTCGAGACGACCGACGTCTACATCCACGGGGACCTGACCATCAAAGAGCGCGCCATCGCACGGACGGCACCCCGCGGCACGCGGCCAGGACGCTACAAGCCGCCCGACGCGCTCCTCGCCTTCCTCGAAGGGCTCTGATTATGCCGAAACAAGCAAGCAAGACCCCATACGCGAGAAGGGCTTAGCTCCTCGACGCGGCATAATCCGGGACGCGGCGTAATAACCG
>JANLSK010000302.1:0-9186 GCA_031362415.1 Actinomycetes bacterium
CAGGAGCTCGTGGGCGTGGCCGCCGACTTCGACGATCGTCTCGACCGGGGCGATCTCACCGGCCCCGCCGCGGGTGCCGTGGCCGGAGCGGTGGCTGGCGCCCCGAGCACGGGCTCCGCGGGCGATGGCGATGGCGAGGGCGGCACAGGCGCCGACGGCGCCGTTGCGGGCATCGACGCCGTGACGGCGGCGCCGCCGGAAGGCCTGGCCCGCATCCAGGCCTTCCTCGAGACGGTGTCGCTCGTCACCGACATGGACGAGTACGACCCCGAGCAGTCGAACGTGACCCTCATGACCCTGCACTCGGCCAAGGGTCTCGAGTATCCGGTGGTGTTCCTCACGGGGCTGGAGGAGGGGGTCTTCCCGCACCTGCGCTCGCTGGGGGAGCCTGACGAGCTCGAGGAGGAACGCCGCCTCGCCTACGTGGGCATCACCCGAGCCGAGGAGCGGCTGTACCTCACCCACACCTGGAGCCGCTCGCTGTTCGGGTCGACCCAGTACAATCCGCCGTCGCGCTTCCTCGACGAGATCCCGGCTGAGCTCCGACGGGCCATCGGGGCACCCCGGGTGATCGGCCGACGATCGTCCGACGACGACCGTCGCGGCTCGAGCCGCTGGGCCGAGCGCGACCACGATCCCGAGGCCCGCTGGAACCGGGGCGGCGCCTCGCCCGAGCATCGCGAGCGGGTGGTCGCCACGGCCATGCGCGACGCCCAGCGCTACCGCACCGGCGGCGCCCGAGAGGACGGTGCCGGCGCCGGCCGATCTGCTTCAGCGGCGGCAGCAACCGCCGGGGCCGCGGGCGCTTCGGCCTCCGGGCTGCGCGTGGGCGACGACGTGCGTCACGACAAGTTCGGCGAGGGCGTCATCATCGACATCGTGGGCAGCGGCGACAAGGCCGAGGCCACCGTGCGGTTCCGCGGGCTGGGTGAGAAGCGGCTCCTGCTGTCCTGGGCGCCGCTCACCAAGGCCTGAGCGATCGACGATCGGCGGTCACTGTATGCCCTCCCGCCTCCGTGAGATCGCCATCGACCTGAGCCCCTTGCGGGTACGGGAGTTCCGCCTCCTGTGGACGGGTTCCACGATCTCGGCGATCGGCACGATGATCACGCGCATCGCGGTGCCGTTTCAGGTGTACCGCCTCACCGGTTCCACGCTCTGGGTGGGCATCCTCGGGGGCCTGGCCTTGGTGCCCTACATGGTGGGTGGCATCGTCGGCGGCGCCATCGCCGACGCCCACAATCGCCGCAACGTCGCCCGGGTGGTCTCGCTCGTATCGGCGGTCTGCTCGGCCGGTCTGGCCGTCAATGCGGCGTCGGTCGAGGCGGTGTGGCTCATCTTCGTGCTGTCGATCGTGCAGACCGGCTCGCAGGCCATCGGCGCACCGTCGGGCCGCTCGGCGGTGCCCCTGCTCGTTCCGCCGGAGATGCTCCCGTCGGCGGCCGCGGTGCAGTCGGTGAGCTACACGTCGGCCTTCGTGATCGGCCCGGCCATCGGCGGCGTGCTCCTGGCGCTGGTGGGGCCGACGGGCGCCTACCTCGTCGACCTGGCGACCTTCGTGGCCCCGCTCATCACCTGGACGATGATGAAGCCCATCGCGTCGGTGAGCAACGCCGGACCGCCCTCGCGGGCCACCATCGTCGACGGGCTGCGGGTGCTCAAGGGTCGGCCGGTGCTCGTGGCCAGCCTTCTCGCCGATCTCAACGCCATGATCTTCGGCATGCCCACGGCCCTGTTCCCCGCCGTGGTCGACCAGCGCTTCGGCGGCAACGAGAACTACCTGGGACTCATCGCCGCTGCTCCCTTCGCGGGAGCCTTTCTGGCCAGCCTCACGAGCGGGTGGTGCAGGCGCATCCATCGCCAGGGGCTGGCGGTCATCATCTCGGTCGTCTTCTGGGGACTGGGTATCGTCGCCTTCGGGCTCGTCGACGGAGCGGCGGCGAGCTTCGCGGCCCTGGCTGTGGCTGGCGCGGCCGACATGATCAGCGGGGTCTACCGGCAGTCGATCATGCAGACCGCCGCGCCCCGCGACATGCTCGGCCGTATGGAGGGCGTCGGCATGGCCGTGTGGACCTCGGGCCCGGCCCTGGGCGATCTCGAGGCCGGTGCGATGGCTGCTGCGACGAGTGTCGACGTCTCGATCGTGAGCGGCGGGGTGGCCTGCATCGCCGGCATCGCGGTGATGGCCGCTGCCATGCCCGGTTTTCGGAACTACGACGCTCGCGTCGGGATGGGTCTGGCGCTTTCCGCCACAGGTCCCGAACCCGAAACCGAACCCGACGGCTCGAGGTTCGTTCACACCGTCGAGGTCGCCTCCGACGCCGGTTCCAGCTCCTGAAGCGGGGCGCCCACCGTGCCCGGCGAGAGCAGCTCTCGGAGGTCGACCGAGAGGACGGGATTGTCGCCGCTCGTGATGAGCACCCGGAACTGCTGGAGATCGTGGGGATCGACGGGCTGGTCGTTGCAGTCGACCAGCGTGCGTGTGGCCCGATCGGCAGAGACGGCGCAGGGGGCGTCGGTGAAGACGCTGTCGACGGTGAGGGCGCGCAGAGCGGCGAGGTGGCCGTCGACGAGGTCGAGGCAGAACGGTCGGGTGCCATCGTCGGTGGGGTCGGCATAACAGACCGGCCCCGAACGCACGATGGTGTCACCGATGTCGAGGGCGTTGTCGATGCGGAAGGGCTCATAGCCGGCGGGCCGGGTCTGACCGCCGCTCGCGGCATAGTACACGAGCACCGCAGCCACGAAAGCCAGGCACGCCACGGTGAAGCCGACAACCAGCGTCATGATCCGCCTCTGCTCCGGCGCCAGGCGGCGACGGTGCCTCGGAGGTCCGGCGTCGGCGATGCGGCTCATCGGCTGCACCGTAGATGCCGGGATCACCTCGGCGGGATACGACGGCCCTGGTCGGCGCCGACGGGGTAAGACCGCTGCCCATCACCGTTCGCGAGGTCCGGGGCCCGCCCGACGATCGGCGCCGTCGCCAAGCGGGGAGCGTCGAGCTCGTGCACCATCCGGGTCGTCGTCCCGTCGGCTCCGGTGTCGATCTCGACATCGGAGCAGAACGCTCGCATCATCTGGATGCCGCGTCCGCCGTGACGTGGCGATGGTCCGCTGCGCCAGCGGCCGTGATCTCGAACCGTCAGAACGAGCCGACGCCCGTCGATCATGCCGTGAACCTCGACTGACCCCGGGGTCTCGTGGTACGCGTGCTCCAGTGCGTTGGTGGCCGCTTCGCCGAGAGCCACGAGCACGTCGTCGATCCGATCGGGCGCCGCATCCATCGACTCGAGCCAGTCGCGTACATCATGACGGAGCCCGCGGAGGGCACCGGGATCGGCCGGGATCGTCTGCTGAAAGCGCGCGTGCTGGGACCGGAACGCGAGCACGGCGATGTCGTCGCTCGCCGGTGCGTCATCGACCATCGCGTCGATGATCGCGCGACAGAACTGATCGAGATCGCGATGCTGGAGACGGAAGCCGGCATCGACCAGACGAGCGAGGCCCGCATCGAGCGACTCTCGGCGTCGCTCCACCAAGCCGTCGGTGTAGAAGACGAGCATGGCCGAGGGCGCCAGGGTGATCGTGGCCGAGGCGCGCGCGACGGTGGAGCATCCCAGCAACGTTCCCCGTCCCTCCTCGAGGAAGAACGCGCCGTCGGACGTGACGATCAGTGGCGGCACATGCCCGGCGCAGTGATATCTGAGCGTGTGGTCGAAGGGATCGAAGACGGCGTACACGACGGTGGAGGCACGAGCTGCGTCGAGGTTGCGCATGAAGACTTCGAGCCGGGTGACGACCTCGGCTGGGTCGTCGACGACGGTTGCCAGGGCGCGCATGGCGTTGCGCAACTGGCCCATGGCAGCGGCGGCGGTGACGTCGTGGCCGACCACGTCACCGACAACGAGGCCCACCTTCCCGCTCGGGAGCGCGATCACGTCGTACCAGTCGCCGCCGAGCCCCATCTCGGTGTCGGCCGGTCGGTAGCAAAAGCCCGCCGAGGCGAAGGGGACGGCGTCGGGGGTGCCGAGCATCGCGCGCTGGAGCGCGACCACCGCGTGGTGCTCGCGCTCGGTCAGGCGGACGCGTTCGAACGCCTGCGAGCACAGATCGGCCGCGGTCTCGAGCGCTCGGCGCTCGGAGTCGTCGAAGACCCATGGCGTCGCGTAGCTCAGGACGAACGCACCGACCGCCTCGTCGTCGACCATGAGGGGGAGGGCAGCCAGCGCTTGCGCTCCGCTGGCTCTGGTCGCCTCGATGAGACGGGGGAACGACGCGAGAAGCGCGTCGGCCGAGCCGAAGTACATCGCTCGGCGTTGGTCGATCACCGCCGTGGCGGGTAACGACAGGTCGTCCAGCGAGCGCGTCTGGTACCTCTGGGCGTAGGGACGCTGCCAGCTCGTCTCCCCCAGGAGCTCCAACGTGTGCTGCGACGCTTCGACGATCCCGAGCCACAGGTGGAAGGCGCCGAAGGCTCCCGGGCCGCTGGCGACGAAGGCGCTGACCACGTCGGCGAAGGTCCGAGCCGCTGCCAGGCGGGCGGTGAGCTCCTGGAGCGTCGTGAGACGTCGCTGTATCTCGTGCTCACGAACAAGGAGATCGGCCTGGACCATCATGCTGACCCAGTGCTCGGCCGCGGCCGAGAGCAGCCTGATAACGCCTTCGGTGAATGCAAACCGGTTGGTGAAGCTGAGCCCGAGGACCAGGGCGGGCCGGTGGTCCATGTCAACCAGAGGAACCGCGACCGTGGAGGCGAATCCCGTCGATTCATGGAGCGCAGCGAGATGGGGATAGTGCTCGTACCAGTCGTGCTCGTCGGCGAGGGCGACGAGGGTCCCCGTTCTGATCGCGTCGCACAGGGGCGTCGATTCGGTCAGGTCCAGGTCCTCCCATTCGGCGATGTCGCTCGTTCGGTAGCCGTGAGCATGCCGCAATCGGAGCCGATCGGCACCAACCGCATACAGCACCCCGGCGTCGGCTCCGAAGGCCGACGCGGTGCCCTCGACGATCGACGCGGCTACGAGCGCGGGTGCGTCAGCGGGTGCTCGGGCAACACGATCGCTCGTCGCAGCGCGGACCTCGGCCAACCGACGAACGATGCGTTCCTCCTCGTCGCGGTCGGCCCGGGCTATCGCCCTGGTGACCGAATCGACCATCGCGGACAAGATCGCGAGCTGCTCGGCGTCGAAGGTCTGCGGTGTGGCAAACGCGAAGCACACGGCGCCACGGCGCTGCGACGTCGGGGGCAGGGGTACGACGGCCCGAGCGCCGACGCGCGCGGGGCCCGACGGGTCTCGTGGTGCCGGGTTGGCGGCCGTGATCTCGTCGGATGATGAGAGCGTGATCGTGCGGCCCTCGTGTACCGCTCGGCGGATGGGGTCGGATCCGTCGGGGGCCGAGTACTGGTTGGCGCCCAGCGTCTCGAGCGTCACTCGCGACGTGCCGAGAGCATCGCGAGAGTGCCTGTCGACGACGTCGACGATCTGGTCGAGGGAGAGGGCCCGCAGGAGCTCGGCGCTCAGCGAGCCGACGGCCTGCATCGACTCGGCTCGTTGGCGCGCCGTCCGCTGAACCTGCTCGCGAGCCAGGGCGCTTGCTCGCTCTGACGTCTCGATGGCGAGGTACCACGCCGACAAGATCGTCACCGCGAGGAACGCCTGAGCGACCGCGAGTTGGTTCGGAGGTGAGATGTCGAGCGCAGCGAATGGCCCCTGTCCGTCAGCGGTGGCCAGGTTGGCCGAGAACGCCAGGACGATGCTCACGGTCGCGACACCCACAGCGGCGTAACGGAGGGCGACCACAACCAGGATCGGGAGGGTCATGATGCTGGGAGGCAAGGTCGATCTCCAGAACACCGGGATGCTGGCGATGGCAGTCAGGATCGTGCCCACGGCCACGCCAGCGGTGCCCCGCAGTACCGAGGGGCCTCGGACTGCTCGAACGGCATGGCTCAGGACCAGGATGGGGGCCCCGACAGCCAGCACGCCGAGGCCGTCGCCGGCCCACCAGTGCAGCGCGGCCGAAGGCCACGACTGATCGGATTGGGTGGCCTTCACGAGCCCGCCGACCACCGACGCCGCGGCTGGGCCGGCTCCGACGGCCGCCACGAGGAACCACGACATCCCCGCCCTGCTCCCGAGGTCGATCGGCCGGCCCGCCGCGATTCGACCGAGGGCGACGGCGCCGACCAGGGGCTCGATCGCGTTGGCCGCGGTCCAGCCGATGGCGACCGTGAGATCGACGTCGTGGTACAGGTCGACGCCGATCTCACCGGCGCAGATGGCTGCGATCACCGCCGGCCAGGAACGGCGCGGAAGCACCACCAGGGCAGCCAAGGTGACCCCCGACGGCGGGTAGAACGCCAAGCCGATGTCGGCCGCCCCGAACACGCCCCAGGCCAACTGGGCGCCGGCGACGTAGAGAACCAGGACGATGCCGAACACGCCCGCCCACCTGATGGCCCCTCCGCGAAACCATTCGCCAGGCGCAAAATCTCGACCCGAGGCGATCACGCGCGGGGTCCCACGAGATCGTCGTCGGTCATGAACGCCAGCCCGATGATCTCGACGAGGCGTCCCTCCTGGGCATCTTGCCGGGGACCGAAACGTTGTCGAGGCCACCAGCCGGACGAGTGTCGACCGCGACACCGTGGGTCACAGCGCTCTCCGTCGCAGGGCATGGGAATCGAGGGGACGGGCGATGAAGGCTAACCGGCGTTCGATCTCTGCGCAACGTCGGCTCATCACCACGCCCGAAGGCATCGTCCATCGGTTCGGGCCGGTCCGGGCTCGCGCAACTAGTGTCGGCCCGGCTCAGGGCCGCAGTGGTCCGACGACTCCGGGGGCGGCAGTGGATCTCTTCGAGTACCAGGGCAAGCAGCTCTTCGCCCGCTTCGGTATCCCCGTCTCGGCGGGCAACGTGGCGGTCACCGTCGACGAGGCCGTGGCCGCCGCTGATGCCGCGGGCTATCCCGTGGTCGTCAAGGCCCAGGTGCAAGTGGGTGGTCGGGGCAAGGCCGGGGGCATCAAGCTGGCCAACGACGCCGCCGAGGTGCGCCTGCACGCCGGCAACATTCTGGGGATGGACATCAAGGGCCATCTGGTGAAGCGCGTCTGGGTCGAGAACGCTTCCGACATCACCGAGGAGTACTACGCCTCGTTCACGCTCGACCGGGGAGCCAAGAAGTACCTCGGAATGCTCTCGGCCCAGGGCGGCGTCGAGATCGAGCAGGTGGCCGAGGAGAACCCCGACGCCATCGCCCGCATCCACATCGACCCGGCCGAGGGTCTGAGCGACGCCCAGGTGCGGGGATGGGTCGCCGCGGCGAAGCTCAACCCCATCGCCACCGAGGGCGCGGTCGACATTCTCAAGAAGCTCTTCACGGCCTACACCGAGGGCGACACCGACCTGGCCGAGATCAATCCGCTGATCCTCACGCCCGACAACCGGGTGCATGCGCTCGACGCCAAGGTCACCCTCGATGAGAACGCCGAGTACCGCCATCCCGAGTGGGTCGAGTACGCCGCGACCCAGGAGATGGACGAGCGCGAGCGGGCGGCCAAGGAGAAGGGGCTGAACTACATCGGCCTCGACGGCACCGTCGGCATCATCGGCAACGGCGCCGGGCTGGTGATGAGCACGCTCGACATCGTGACCCAGGTGGGTGGAACAGCCGCGAACTTCCTCGACGTCGGCGGCGGCGCCGGGGCCACCCTGCTCGCCAACGCCATCGAGGTCATCAACAACGACCCCAACGTGCGGGCGATCTTCATCAACATCTTCGGCGGCATCACCAAGTGCGACGAGGTCGCCAACGGCATCGTCGAGGCCATGGGCCGGGTCGCGCTGCGCTCGCCGATGGTGGTGAGGCTCGACGGCACCAACGCCGTCGAGGGACGGGCCATCCTGGCCGGCCACGTCTCGGACATGTTGATCCCGGCAGCCACGATGCTCGAGGCTGCCCAGAGGGTTGTCGCCATCGCCGGCGGCACGTGACGACCGGGGAGACGGCGCACCAATGAGTATTTTCGTCAACAAGCAGACCAAGGTCGTCTACCAGGGCCTCACCGGGAGCCAGGGTCGTTTCCACGGCCTGCGCAACCGGGCCTACGGCACTCAGGTCGTGGCGGGGACCAATCCCAAGAAGGTCGGTACCGATGTCGAGGGTGTGCCCATCTTCGCCACGGTCGCCGATGCCGTGAAGGACACCGGCGCCAACGCGTCATGCATCTTCATCCCCGCGCCCGGCGTCGCCGACGCGGTGATGGAAGCCGCCGCCGGGGGGATCGAGTTCATCGTCGTCATCACCGAGGGCGTTCCGGCGCACGATGAGGCCCGCTTCTTCAACGTCTTGAAGCGCGACTACCCGCACGTGCAGCTCCTCGGCCCGAACTGCCCGGGCGTCATCACCCCCGGGGAGTGCAACATCGGCATCACCCCGGGCGAGATCGCGCTGGCCGGCGGCTCGGTTGGGATCGTGTCACGCTCGGGAACGCTCACCTACCAGGCGCTGCACGAGCTGACCCAGCTCGGGATCGGCCAGAGCACTTGTGTCGGTATCGGCGGCGATCCCGTTCCCGGCACGTCGTTCATCGACTGCTTGTCGCGCTTCCAGGCCGACGACGCCACCGAGGCCGTCATCATGATCGGCGAGATCGGCGGCTCGGCCGAGGAAGAGGCTGCTGAGTACATCAAGACCAAGATGACCAAGCCCGTGGTCACCTACATCGCCGGTCAGACGGCTCCTCCGGGCAAGAAGATGGGCCACGCCGGCGCCATCGTGAGCGGTGGCAAGGGAACTGCTGCTGCGAAGATGGAAGCGTTGTCAGACGCGGGCGTCAAGGTCGGTGCAAACCCGACTGAAGCCGGCGAGCTGATGGTGGAAATCGTTCGTTCGCTCTAGCGCGTGCGCCGCTCGATGCGGCGCACGCCCAGATCGCGCTTCCCTCATGCGGGAACCCAGTTAGTTCGGCGCGTCTTCGTCGAGTTCCGGCACGCCGGTGCTGACGAGCCAGGTGATCGCGAGCGACACGAGCGCCATCAGGCCGGTTGTGATGCCGATTGTGCGTTGGCTTGTGCTGTCGAACAGCCGCTCGCTGACGTCGCCGGTGAACAGGTACAACCCGAGCACGAAGGTGAGCGCGCCAAGCCAACTCGTGAACCGTCGGCGGCGTGAACCTATGACGC